>CANETR010000134.1 GCA_947441325.1 Saprospiraceae bacterium | reverse complement strand
TTGCTTGTAGTCTAAGAACAGATCGTCCCGATGGGACTGGACAAATTAGCTAAGGATAAAAGCAATAATGTGGGTGAGCCGGTAGCAAGCTGCAGGGCTGGCCGACTCACCCCATTCCGTTCCGTTTCCGCGCTTTTCGCCGATGTGACGGAACGGAATAGCCCCTCTCTCACAGAAAGAGGGGCGGCTAAAATTTTAAAAGATTTAGCTTATTCTAATCTACATTGCTTATAATCAAGTCACAGGTCGTCCCGATGGGACTGGACAAATTAGCTAAGGATAAACTGCCAGGCTTTTTTAACTATTTACAATATGCTAACCTTAGCTCCAGCGGAGCGGCCTGTACTTAGCCGCCAGGCAAGAACAGAAAATAGAGCCACCGTGGTGACCTGTCAATTCACTTCGTGGAGTCTCTCGTCTTTGAACGAGATCGGTTCATCTTTCACTCTTTCATTCTTTCATTCTTTCATTCTTTCACTCTTTCATCTTACTGAACCACAATCACCTTTGTCTCTACACTATTCCCCTGATTATCTATCAGATTCAGATAGTACAATCCATTTCCTGTCCAGCTGGATAAATCGATAAAAAACTGTTGTTGATCCACTGCCTGTGTAAATACCGTTTGCCCCAAGGCATTGTAAATGCGTATTGTGTAGCCATTCATCAGCTCAAAATTGCCATTGTCGATCGTGATATGCGTACGTGCCGGATTTGGATAAATTTTAAGCTCTCTGACAATGATATTGCTCTCCTCATTATTGGGATTTTCATATAAATCTCCGGATTTGCCCCTGAATACAGTCAAAACATTATCGCGACATCTTTTGAAAGTAACATTCACCGTATCAGTTCCTGAACAGCCATTCTGTGTGCTGACCGTCACGGCGTAGGAGCCGCTAGCGCTGACATTGATCGTCTGAGTGGTCTGCCCAGTACTCCACTGATAAATCGCTCCGTTGATTCCGGCATTCAGCACTACGACAGTTCCTCTACATACAACCTGGTCTCGTCCAAGATACACATTAGGTTTGCTGACCACCGTAACGGTGACATTGGCTATACCAGTACAACCATTTTGATCTGTGCCAATAACCTGATAAAATCTGGTTTTTAATGGATTAGCAATGACTGTTGCCCCAACTGTACTGCTCAAACCTATCGCAGGAGACCAACTGTAGCTCGATGCTCCTATGGCTGTTAAAGTGGCGGATTGTCCTTGACATAAAGTGATAGAATTTACATTTATTATTGGATTGGAATTCACCAAAACGCTAACCTGACCTGTTGCGTAACATCCATTTTGACTAGTCACCGTGACAGCGTAGATTGTATTTGTAAGCGGGCTGGCAACAGGATTGGCAATCGAAGCATTAGAAAGAGATGCAGCAGGACTCCATGCATAGCTCTGTCCGCCACTGGCAAAAAGATTGACTGTTCTGCCGGCACAAATTGACGTGTCATTGCTTTTTGTGATAATAGGTATTGGCAATATGGTCAGATTCAAAGTAATCGTCGAATCACAACCTGCAGCATTGGTTCTGACTTGAGTGTAAGTTCCTGTCTGAGCATAGGTCTGTCCGTTTAAAGTGAAAAAGGAACAAGCTGATTGTGTCAAAGTACTTGCTGATGGCGGACTGATGGTCAGATTCAAAGTAATAGTCGAATCACAACCCGCCGCATTGTTTGTCACTTGTGTGTAAGTTCCAGTCTGGCTGTATGTCTGTCCGTTCAAAGTAAAAGGAGAACAGGTAGATTGAGTCAAAGTACTTGTAGTCGGCTGTAGAATCGTCAGATTCAAAATGATTGTCGAATCACAACCCGCTGTATTGCTTATGACTTGCGTGTAAGTTCCTGACTGTCTGTATGGCTGGCCATTCAAGGTGAAAGAAGAACAAGCTGATTGTGTCAAAGTACTTGTTGATGGCTGACGGATGGTCAGATTCAAAGTAATCGTCGAATCACAACCCGCCGCATTGGTTGTCACTTGTGTGTAAGTTCCTGATTGGCTGTATGTCTGTCCGTTCAAAGTGAAAGAGGAACAGGCTGATTGTGTCAAAGTACTTGTTGATGGCTGACGGATGGTCAGATTTAATATAATCGTCGAATCACAACCCAGCGCAAAGGTTCTGACTTGGGTGTAAGTTCCTGATTGGCTATATGTTTGTCCATTCAAGGTGAAAGAAGAACAGGCAGATTGCGTAACAGTACTTGTTGATGACTGTAGAATCGTCAGATTCAAAGTAATAGTCGAATCACAACCCGCAGCATTGGTTCTTACCTGCGTGTAAGTTCCTGATTGGCTGTATGTCTGTCCATTCAAGCTAAAAGAAGAACAAGCTGATTGTGTAACAGTACTTGTTGAGGGCTGTCGAATCGTCAGATTCAAAGTAATTGTCGAATCACAACCGGTAGCATTGGTTCTGACCTGCGTGAAAGTTCCCGATTGGTTATAAGTCTGTCCGTTCAGTGTGAAAGAAGAACATGCTACCTGATTTAATGTTGAACCTGTAGGTGCACATTGTACTGGGCAATTACTTGTCAATGGAAAACTGACATAAGGACCAACAGTACCTATACCATTGCAAGAACATAAAGTACCGTTAAAAGTACCCTGATTGGCATCCCATCCACCACCGGCATCGCACATGTCTACATTTGGGCCAAAAACTGAATTTTGTAAAATACTGGTTCCGCTGACGTTGATTCTACCACCACAATTTAAAGAAGTTGAAACGGACGAACTTGATGTTATATACAGTGAATTGCAAAAAATATTATAGCCATTCATAATCAGCGTTGCACCTTGAATTGAAAATCGATTTTGAACTGAGGTGGGGCCTGAATTATTAAATTGTAAACTTCCTCCAACATTTGAAAGACTTAATCCAGTCGAAGAACTTGAGCCTCTTACGCGGAGATTATTATTTTGATTGAAAACAATATTTTCACCACTTGAGGCCTGCATTATAAATGCGTCTGAAATATTAACAGTACCATTATTGGTAAACAAAGCATCGTCTGTGATATTCCATGAATAAGCATTTACGGTTGCATTGTTTGTTACCGTAATATTATTGGCAATACCTGCACCAGAATTAATCTGATTTGTACAATTAAAAACAGCATTAAAATTGACATTTACGGTTGAAGCCGATCCTGAAAAATAGATAGGCGCATTAAAAGTTGCAGGGCCATTAAAATTAAAAGTTCCAGCCAATAAGTAAGCAGAACAATTTACTGTAAAATTTGCGTTAGGATGATTTGTAAAGTTAACATTATAACCATTATGATAACCGAGATTCAGGTCATTGCACAGCACAGTACCATAATTATTAAAAGAACCGGTAGCATTTGTTCCCCACATAATTGAATTGGCAGAAATACTCCCATAATTGATCAAATTGGCATTTTGGGCAGTATTTACTATCATGGAGCTAATATTTAAAGTTCCCTGATTACAAAGTGTTGCCCCGTTTGAGAGACTGACAGTACCTGTTATCGTTACACCAGATGCAATACATACTACACCTGAACTTACAGTCAGGTTGTTCTGGTTTGAAGAAATCAGCGTAGTACAGTTTTGACATTGAGCGGCTACTTTAGAAAAGTTGAAAATGCAAAATATGAATAGCAGCAGTGAAATTTTGGTATAATTCATGATATTGTCTTTTACAGTTCTGAATATAAATAATCTATTAAATACAAATGTACATTTTTTTTATAAAATCTTTATTTACAATATATTTTTTGGCATTATTTCTAATTATCATCAAACTCAAGGACTAAGTTCAGGAGTTTAAAGGCTTAGATAATCTTAGGGAGTAAAAGATCAATAGTCTCTTCCATGTTACGCAAAGCTGACAAGACTCCCAACTGTTTAACTGATTTGAATTTAATTTTGTTTCTTAAATTCAAATTGAAAATTTCAACAAGAATCTACCTGCTTTTTTCAATATCTATGCAATTATTACACTTTTCCAAAAATAAAAAAGCTATAAAACTTGTTATTTCTTCGTATTATTGTGCTATTATTAAATTACGAAGCTGCCAATATGCTAAAAACAAAATATTCCCAACTTTTTCTCTTTGCGGCCCTTTTCCTTTTTGGCTGTAAAAACACTTCAAAACTTAGCAATGTCATCATCGAAGACCGTGTGCTCGATGAAGTGGAGGTAGTTGCCTCCAAGACAGATTTTGAACGCCCTGTTTACAATCCAAGCTATCCGCGCAGGAATGACCTCATACATACAGCGCTTGATGTAAGATTTGACTGGTCTAAGCAACACCTTTTAGGTAAGGCAACCTTAAAATTAAAACCATTGTTTTATGACACCGATTCATTGCGACTTGATGCAAAGGGATTTGATATTCAAAAAATCGTTTTGAAAAATGGGGATCAGGAAATACCATTAAAATACGTTTACAATGACCGTAAAAATATTTTTATAAAGCTAGACCGCATGTACAAACGTACAGAGGAGTACAGCATTTATATCGAGTACACAGCCAAGCCGAATGATCTGCCATTGGGTGGCAGCGCGGCCATTACTGCAGACAAAGGATTATACTTTATCAATCCCCTGAAGGAAGATCTAGAAAAACCACAACAGATATGGACACAGGGCGAAACCGAATCGAGCTCCTGCTGGTTCCCGACCATCGACCGCCCCAACGAGCGTACGACTCAAGAGATTTACATCACTGTTGAGGATCGTTTCAAAACCCTTTCGAATGGATTGCTCAAATCTTCGCAAAAAAATAGCGATGGTACACGCACCGATTATTGGGTGATGGACTTACCGCATGCGCCTTACTTGTTTATGATGGCAGTAGGGGAGTTTGCTGTGGTAAAAGATGACTGGAAAGGTATGCTGCTGGAGTATTATGTCGAGCCAAAGTATGAAAAAGATGCCAAGAATATTTTTCCCAACACTCCTGAAATGTTGAGCTTTTTCTCTGAGCGTTTTGGTGTGAAATACCCATGGTCAAAATATTCACAGGTGGTGGTACGCGATTATGTATCGGGTGCTATGGAAAACACCAGCGCTGTTATTTTTGGAGATTTTGTTCAGAATGACAGCCGCTCACTTGCCGATAACAGCGATATGAACGAAGGCATCGTAGCGCACGAAATGATGCACCACTGGTTTGGTGATCTTGTAACCTGCGAGAGCTGGTCAAATCTGCCATTGAATGAATCTTTTGCCAATTACAGTGAATACCTTTGGTTTGAACACAAATACAGCCGCGATCATGCCGACTATATTCGTATGAATGAGATACGCGGTTATATGAATCAGGCTTCCATTCAAGGCGATGCGCAGCCGCTCATCCGTTTTCAATATGCCGACAAAGAAGATATGTTCGATGCGCATAGCTACAACAAAGGCGGCACAATTTTGCACATGCTGCGCTATTATCTGGGCGATGCAGCTTATTTCGAAGCGCTGAGGGTTTATCTGGAAGAAAATAAGTTCAAAGCAGCCGAGGTGCACGATCTTCGTTTGGCTTTTGAAAAAGTCTGTGGAGAGGACCTGAATTGGTTTTTTAATCAATGGTTTCTCACTAAGGGACATCCAAAACTGGAAATCAGCAGAAAATACGACGCAGCTGCCAAGAAAATGATTGTCACGCTCGAACAAACTCAGCCTTACAGCGAAAGTACAGTTTTTATTCTTCCTATGGCGGTAGATGTATATAGCAAAGAAGGCGAAAAACCCAAAAGACATTTGATTCGCATGACCGAACAGAAACAGACTTTTGAACTCGATGCCGATAGCGAGCCGCTTTGGGTTGCTGTAGATGCAGAAAGAGTGATTCTCTGTGAAAGAAGCGAGGAGCAGACAATCGATCAATGGGTTAAGCAATATAAATATTCCAAGCTTTTTCAGGACCGCTTCGATGCACTGTCTGAATTAAACAGCAAACAGAATTCAAATCCGAATGTCAAGGCTGTTTTTGAACAGGCATTGAATGACCCATTCTGGGTATTGCGCAATGCTGCCATTGATGAAATTAAACTGGATCCTGTAAAAGATGTTGCCATCATTCAAAAGATTGAAAAACTGGCCTTAAACGACGCCCGTCCTGATGTAAGAGCTGCTGCAGTTGAGCGCCTTGGGTCTTTCAGGGACAAAAAACAACTGGCAACTTTCCAGAATATTTTCAAAAATGATAAATCTTATAGGGTTTTAAATGCTACCTTATTGTCTATAGAAAAAATAGATGCTAAAGCTGCCCGTGATATTGCAAAAGCAATTGAAAAAGAAACAGATAATGCCACTTTAC
>CANETR010000133.1 GCA_947441325.1 Saprospiraceae bacterium | reverse complement strand
TTCCAAAGAAGGTACTTTTATCGGCCATCATATTATGGTGCCTAAGCGTGGCGTAGCCATTCATCTCAATGCCTTTAACTTTCCTATTTGGGGGATGCTCGAAAAACTTGCCGTGAATTTCCTGGCAGGTATGCCCGCCATTGTAAAACCTGCCGAGCAGACCTCCTATCTGACTCAGCTGATGGTGGAAGATATTATCGCATCTGGGATTTTACCAGATGGTGCGCTACAGCTTGTTTGCGGTTCAGGAGTAGGCATTCTCGACCCGGTGATGTCGCAGGATATTGTCACCTTTACAGGTTCGGCACATACGGGAGCTTTTTTGAAAACTTTGCCTGCTATTATCAATAATTCAGTGCCATTCAATATGGAGGCCGATTCACTAAACTGTTCGGTGCTTGGCCCTGATGCTGAGCCCGGAACGGAGGAATTTGACCTTTTCATCAAAGAGGTGCGCAAAGAGATGACGGTAAAATCGGGACAGAAATGTACTGCAATACGCAGAATTATTGTGCCAGAGCATCTGGTCGATGCCGTTCAGGCAGCGCTTGGCAAGCAATTGGCCTCGACTAGTCTGGGCGACCCTTCGGTTGAAGGCGTACGCATGGGCCCGCTCGTCACCCGCGAACAGGTAGAGGAAGTAAAATCGAAGGTTAGGGAACTTGCACAGGAAGGACAAATTGTTTACGGCAGTCTCGATGATTTTGAAGTGATTGGTGCCGACAAAAACAAGGGTGCTTTCATGGCGCCAATTCTGATGGTGAACAGCAATCCTTTCCAAAACCTGAAGGTGCACAGCATCGAGGCCTTTGGTCCTGTAAGTACGGTCATGCCTTATAAAAATCTGGACGAAGCCATTGAATTGGCTCAGATGGGCAAGGGCTCATTGGTCACTTCCATTGCTACTTTCGATGATAAAATTGCTAAAGAATTTGTGCTGGGCGCAGCAACACATCACGGAAGAATTCTGGTATTGAACCGAGAATCGGCCAAGGAAAGTACAGGCCACGGTTCTCCTATGCCTTTGCTTACACATGGTGGTCCCGGTCGTGCTGGTGGAGGAGAGGAGATGGGCGGTATGCGTGGCGTGATGCATTACCTGCAACGAACAGCCATTCAGGGCACACCCACTACCCTATCGGCCATTACTGAGGTGCATCAATATGGTGCCAAATATATCGAGGACGATGTGCATCCTTTCCGCAAGCATTTCGAAGACCTGCGCATTAGCGAAACCTGGATAACACATAAACACACCGTTTCGGAAACCGATATTCACAATTTTGCCAATGTGAGCGGCGATAATTTTTATGCGCACATGGATGCCACTTCATTGGAAGGTACCATCTTTGAACAGCGAGTTGCACACGGATATTTTGTATTGTCTAAAGCCGCCGGTCTTTTTGTAGAACCGCGCAAAGGCCCTGTAATGCTCAATTACGGACTGGATGAATGCCGCTTTGTAAAACCTGTTTATCCAGGAATGACCATTGGTGTTCGCCTGACCGTAAAAGAAAAAGTTGATCAGGAAAAAAGAAGTCCCGAAGACATAGCCAAAGGTATTGTAAAATGGTTGGTTGATATTTATGACCAAACTGGAGAGACCGTTGCACTGGCAACTATTCTGACAATGGTAATGAAGAAAAATCAGGGATGAGATTTCATTTAACATTGATTGTTTATCATGTTGTATTGATTATTTACCTTTGATAAATAAAGTTTTTAATGAATCTCCATGTAGAGTTTTAAAGAAATTTATGTGTTTTCAAATACAATAAATGGGAACCGAAAACAAATATAGTATTTCTGATTTTTCACCGCATCTGTTTTGGGATACAGAACGTGAAAAATTAGATTTTTCAAAATCAAGAGAAACCATAATTTACCAGGTTTTGGAATATGGACTAATGCGGGATTGGATTTTATTGCAAAAAATTTACTCCAAAGAAATTATTAAAGAGGTTGTCTTGAATCTTAGACAAATGGATCCAGTTACCCTTTCTTTTGTTGCGCATTACCTAAAAGTTGATAAATCTGATTTCAGATGCTACAAAAACACACAGTCAGAGAGGAACGTTTGGAACTCTTAACATACCTAATGAACCAAAATTAGTTCATAATTTTGTTTTAGTTGGAGGCACAGCATTGTCCTTACAAATAGGACATCGGATATCTGTCGATATAGATTTGTTTGGAAAATGTGATTTAGAAGATTTTCCTTTTGCCGAAATTCTATCCGATTTTGGAAAAACAACCATTTTAAAAAAGAGCAAAAGAATACTAATTTTTACTGTAAATGGTATTAAAGTAGACCTTGTAGATTATCAATACGACTTGTTAGAGCCTCCTTTGATAATAGATGGTATCAGACTTGCCTCTGAAATGGATATAGCCGCAATGAAGTTGAACGCTATTGCAGGAAGGGGGTCAAAAAAGGATTTTATCGATTTTTATTACTTACTCAAAAAGTTTTCAGTTGATGAAATGCTAGCTTTTTATCTAAAAAAATACCAAGACGGTTCAGAATTTCTTGTTCGAAAAAGTCTTTGCTATTTTGATGATGCAGATAAAGATGAAATGCCTTACATGACAGAACAACTGGACTGGGACGAGATTAAGAATAGTATCAAAAAGGAATTATAGCTTATTAGCCCCAACATTAATAAAAATCCAAGCCGTACAAATCTTTCTCAATTGTAATAACCTAATACAGCGGACTTACAGGAAGTTGAGTATCCAAAACCCATTCTTTGGTGTTGGTATAATATAATTTTGAGCGGCCTGTTTCTGTATCCCAAACCAAAATGTTATAATAGTATTGATTGTTATAAACAAAACTGTTCTGGTCCATCATTATTTTTCCGCTGCTGTCTGACAAAATATCGCCATTTGCCACAGCAGGACTGTATTTCAATGCGAAAATAAGTAATGCCGCTGAAGCCATTAGAAGGGAAATTGACGATATAATTTTGTACATGATAAATGGATTAAAAGTTTTCTAGTTGGTATAATTCTTAATGAACTTATTATTGATTTCTTTTTAAAGACAAAATACCGTTGTAATCGGATAATTGAAGCAGGTCATTGGAAAATGATGCGTTATAAACAGTTTCTAATTGATCTTTCCCGTATAGCATTATTTTATTGTCGTTCATTTCCCATTTTCCGGTCCTTTCCTCAATTCCGTTTTCGACAACCTTGTAATTTCCGTTGCTGTCCAAAATTAGCGCTAAGTCTCTTTCAAACATTGGGCTTTCATCGATACTTATTACTTTCCAGCTTCCAATAAAATCTGACATTTTATAATTATTATTAACATCTGCATTAGGCATATGCTCATCAAAAGGGGGCCATTCATTGTTTATGAAATAAGAACCAAATTCAAATAATTCATCCATTTTTTTGCCGTCAAAATTGTTTTTTTCTACAATTAACTTTTTATCGGTTTTAACAAGCTCTAAATTTGCATATGGATTTTGAATAATTAGTTTTTTTCCGTCAGGCGTTATGTCATACTTGACAATCTCTGTAAAGCCGAAATTAATTATCAGAAAATCTTTTTTGCTATACCACTTTGCGTTTACTTCTTTAAAATTTGAAAAGCTTGTCCCGTCGGAGTTAAATTGAATTAGTTCGCCCAAATCTTCTATATTCATTCCATCCCTTTTTGAAAGAAGCCATGTTCCAATCAAGGTTTTTGAATACTCTTTCTTAGGAAGTTTATAGTTTTTGGAAACATTTTTAAATGTCGATATAACCCCCTCCCTCATCATTTTCAGGTTTTTGGCATTGATAGCACTAATTTCAACATCCATTATGCTGTAATTTTCCATGCTGCATTTCAAACTTTTATTATCACTGCCCAATTCCCAGGCACCACGACCTTTTTCATCAGAACCAATTTTTGAAACTTCGACCGTTTTATCTTTTTTAAAGACAATTTTGAACAAATCTTCATCCGGTATTATCATTTCATTTTCTTCTTCAATGAGCCAAGTTCCTTTAGTCAACAATTTTTCAACCTTAGATGACTGAGCTTGAAGTTGAGTTATAACTATGGATATCAAAAACAAGGTAATTATGGCTTTCATGGCTACATTTTTGATGACTTTTCAATCTTTCAAAGTTAAGCACTTAAATTTATTCTTTTTTATTTATTGTATTTCTTTAGTCAAAAAAGTGTGATTTTATTTGAACAATTTACTATCTTGCTTCTTCAAATACATAATTCAAATTGATACTTTCCTAACAAATCATTAAAATTATTTATTATGCTCAAGTTTTTAAGCTCATTTGCTTTGTTTGTGCCGCTACTAATGGCATTGAACCTTAATGCACAAAATGTTATATGGGGTGCCGGTACGGCTAACGCAAATTCCGACACTATCGGTCGTTTTTCAAAGCCATTTGGTTCGGGTACTAATGCCTGGACTGCAGTTAGTGTTTTTCATGGAAATGTCACTGGTTGTACACAGGTTTTACCGGGAAATGCTTTTTGGACGCGTTCTACTACGGGCCGTTCTATTGGCAATTTTTTTGGTAACAGACCTGCAATGACCTCCCCTACTGTTACAGATGGTGTGGCACTTTTCGATTCAGATTATTTGGATAATAACGGTACTGCTACCTTCAACTCAGGTACAGCACCCACTGGGTACAATTGTGGGGGAACTATTCCCGGTCATCGTGGTGAACTGCACAGCCCAACTATAGACCTAACGGGTTATACCGACTCTACAATAAGCGCAGCATTTTATCTATACTACCGCCCATTCACCATCCGTGAGCTTTCCATTGGATTTTCGACAGATAACGGCGGTACCTGGACCGATTTTGACATCACTCAGGGTGTTGCAGCAAATGCCGAATTCACCACTTCAAGAATCGAAGTTCCGCTTTTTGGCGTTTTGGATGGTGTTGCCAATCTTACTCAGTGTAAAATCCGTTTTACCTTCGATGGTTACTACTACTTTGCTATGGTGGATGACCTTTCACTTTCCATTACGCCCGATTATGATTTTGCCATCAGTGGACAAACTGCCGGCAATACATTGGGCGATGGTTTTACAACAACCTATACTTCAGATTACCGCTTCTCTCCTATTACACAACAGGATTTAAGCAATTATTTCTATACTGCACGTGTCACCAACTTTGGTGCTAAAGACATCCTACCTGCCAATAATGCCAGAATCGATTATATTCTTGAAAAGCAGGTTGGAACAGGCTGGAGCAGTATTTTCACAGGCTCTATTCCTGTAGATACCGTTCGCTCTGAAGATCTCGTTACACCCGATCAGGCAAATTTCCCCAATCTCAATATGATTGATACATTGGGCAACTACAGAGCAACGCTCATTGCCGTTCACAATCTTCCCGATGGCAAAACATCGAATGATACACTTCGTCATACTTTCAGCATAACTGAAAAATATTTCTCCAGATGCCGTTTGAATACAACCGATGGACAGGTATTTGCTAACAGACCCATTTTCCCAGGAGCCTCTGCTGGAAATGTGGTTACAGAATTTGAGCATGGTTCAATGTTCTACTTCCCTGCTGGTGCCAGAGACAGCGTAAGACTCGATTCAGTAAACTTCAGAGTCTATGCACCAAACTCACTAGTAACAGGTTTTACAGCAGCACCAATCACAATACGTGTATATGAATTCCGTGATGTTGACGGCGACGGCACACTCAATACCAGTGCTACCACAAACGAACTTTCATTGGTTGGTATCGGACTCGATACAGTGCCGCTTACGGCAGGTCAATACCGTGCAAGGACTGTTAGTGTAATCGACCTGAACACTTTCTCAACTTTGTATCTGAAAGATACTTCTGTTTACTTTGTAACCTTAGACCAGCGCAATGCTCAAGGTTTGGCTGTGGGCACCTCTTACCGCTGCGCCTGGTATGGTGCCGATGAATTAAACTACTCCATCAATGCAGCAATTTTGGCAGATGTAAAACCACGTCATCCGGCTCCTGCCCGTATTGCTCAGGCAAACAGCACTACTTTTGTGTCAGCAACCAACGATTGGAACTGGATTGGTTTCGGTGCCGATCTCACTCCTTCTATACGTTTAGTGTTAGGTGGCAACCTCAATCCTTTTGATACAACGATTGTCAACCCGGTTGCTATTGGTGATTTTGAAGACATCAATGCACAGATGGATATTTATCCGAATCCTGCCGAAGATGTACTGAATCTTAAGCTTGTTTTCGACAATGAAATTGCTTCGGCAACTTATATCTTCACAAACATCAACGGTCAGGTACTGGATGTAGTGAACCGTAAAAATCTGAAAGAAGAAATTTACAGCTACGATATCAGCAGACTGCCTGC
>CANETR010000132.1 GCA_947441325.1 Saprospiraceae bacterium | reverse complement strand
ATTGAACAGGCGACTTATGAGTGGATGTTGATTTTGGATGCGGATGAACGCCCAACAGCTGAACTCTGCGAAGAAATTAGAAATCTTTTCAATAATAAGCTAGCCCTGGCAGATGCCTATCGGATTAAAAGAAGAAATTTTTTCATGGGGCGTGAAATCCGATTCAGTGCCTGGCAAAACGATTGGGTAACCCGACTCATCAATAAAAATAAGTGCCGCTATAAAGAAACGATGGTTCATGAAGAAATTGACTGTAAAGGAAGGATCGCTTCTCTGAAATCAGCAATCTTGCATTTTACATACAGGGACTTAGCGCATTTTGAAGCAAAAATGGAAAGATACGCCAAATGGTCGGCAATGGACTATGACAATAAGACGGGTAAAATTGGCTTCTTTCATCTATACCTAAAACCGGCCTTTCGCTTTTTCAAACATTATATTTTGAAACTTGGCTTTTTGGATGGCCGCGCAGGATGGGTCATCAGCAAGCTAATGGCAAGAGGAGTCAGAAAAAGATATCAGTATTTGCAACAAAAAAGAAAAAGTAATAGCTGGGATTAGAATCCGTACTCTACATAGTTTCTTGGCGTTTCGTATAATCTGATGCCCAATTCAAGATCTTGGCGCAGCTTTTCGCGAAGGATTTTCCAGATTACCCAACAGATATGCTCCGCAGTTGGTATTAGATTTTTGAACTCTTCAACCTGCAGGTTCAGATTTTTGTGATCAAAACGGTTTTCGATTTCATCCTTGATTAAATCTGATAGAATTTTCATGTCGATAACATAACCCGTTTCGGGATCAACTTCGCCTGTAACTTTTACCTCAAGTTCGTAGTTGTGCCCATGAAAATATGGGTTGTTGCACAAGCCAAAAACTTCGGCATTTTTTTCATCCGTCCAATTTGGATTGTATAGTCTGTGTGCAGCGTTGAAATGTGCTTTTCGTATGACAGAAACTCTCATGTATGTTTTTTTTAATATAACAGATAATGTCTGCTAATTGTTGTTGGATTTTAATTTTGAGAATTCATCAGGGCTGATTCTTCTTTTGAGACGCTGTTTAAAATTTGCCCCTTTGCCTTTTTTCTCCTTATAAACCAAACCGATACCTTCGGCATAAATTTCTATCATTTCGGAGTTTATATCCCAATGACCTCCATTTGTGCGGTCTATTGCTGTGACATATTCAGTTGAGGAGAATTGAACGGCTTTAATTTTTTTGCCTTCAAAATCATAGTCAAGGAACTTATCAAATTTGCGGTCTCGCACCAAGTCATATTGCATCGCAGTGTCGGGTGGCAGCGAAAATTTCATACGAAAGCGATAAGCTTTAGTGCTGTCTTTGGTGGGGTTGAAAGGGAATATGATATTTTCTTCAATTTTTGCAGGTGTAACTATAGATCTTGATGTAGCACTGTCGGTTTGCATGAACTGATAATCTTTTAAAATGGTGCCATCGGCCACAACCCATTCCCGTGAAAAGTAACGTTGTTCAAACAAAGCATCGTAACCAGTTGCAATTAGAAAAAGATCGCCTGCATTGTCTTTTACAGTTTTATAAAGCCAATAATCGACCGCAACACCCAAAGAATCATCTACAAATTCATATACGAGACCGTCTGCAGAGAGTTCAGATAATGGGAAATAGAATTTTTTAAGCGACTGGTCAACTGAAGACTTTTGCTCAGTCTTAGTATTACATGCGGCAAGTACTAATATCAGGGAGAATAAACAAAGCTGAAGTTTCATAAAACATTTATTTTTAGTGAAACAAAGATAAAAAATATGCACCTATTTAAAAATTCTTTTCAAATTAGGAGGCTTGACATTATGTCAAAATAACTGTCATACTGTCCTTAATTCATATTTGGTATAGTATTGGGAAAAGTGGATTTGAAAAATAGTTACTTTTTTAAGCTCAGAAAGATATCTTTAATAGGCTTTAGCATCAAAATGATATTATAAGTATTATTTTTGCTGATTCGAAAAACAAGTAAGTTTCATATAATAAAAAAAAAAATATGTTTGGTTTTCTTAAAAAAATGTTTGGTAACAAACAAGACCGCGACATCAAGGAAATTTTACCAATTGTTGATGAAATCAACAATGAGTATAAAAAGCTAGCAACGCTTAGCAATGATGAGCTCAGAAATAAAACGCACGAATTTCGCGCCATAATCAAAGATTATCTAAAAGGCATTGATGATGACATCAATGAACTTAAAAGTTTAGCTAATCAGACAGAAGACATCGCTAAAAAAACGGAATATTTTTCTGATGCTGACAAATTGGCAAAACGCCGCAATGAAATGATTGAGGAGGTATTGGAAAAAATATTGCCTCAGGCTTTTGCCGTTATGAAAGAAGCGGCAACACGTTTTACCAAAAACGAAACCTTGGAAGTAACCGCTACCGATTTCGACCGTGAAATCGCTGGCCGTCTTGGTTCGGCTTCTCCGGTTTATATCGAAGGGGAAAAGGCTTTTTGGAAAAACACCTGGCAGGCAGCTGGCAATACAGTAAAATGGGAAATGATTCACTATGATGTTCAGCTTATTGGTGGTATTGTTTTGCATCGTGGTAAAATATCTGAGATGGCTACCGGTGAGGGTAAAACCCTTGTTTCTACCCTTCCTGCTTATCTGAATGGTTTGGCAGGTGAAGGGGTGCATATTGTGACAGTGAACGACTATCTTGCAAAACGCGATGCCGAATGGAATGCACCTTTGCACAATTTCCTTTTCCTGACAGTTGACTGTATCGATAAATACCGCCCTAATTCAGATGGTCGAAAAAAGGCTTACAAGGCAGATATTATCTATGGTACTAATTCTGAATTCGGTTTCGATTACCTGCGCGACAACATGGTTTATTCGGCAGATGAACTAGTACAAGGTAAATTTCATTATGCCGTAGTGGATGAGGTGGACTCCGTATTGATTGACGATGCCCGTACGCCACTTATTATCTCAGGACCAACACCTAAAGACAATCGTGCCGAACTTTATCAGTCACTGAAACATGCTGTTGAAGCATTGGTAAATGCACAGAAACAATTGGTAAATGACTTTCTGAGAAATGCCAAACAAAAAATCGCCAATGGAGACAGTGGGGTAGAGGAAAATCATGGAGGTCTCGACCTATTCAGGGCCTACAGAGGTTTGCCTAAAAACCGCGCACTCATCAAGTTTATGAGTGAGCAGGGAATAGGAACTATCTTGCAGAAAACCGAAAATCATTACATGCAGGAGCAGAGCAAACACATGCACAAGGCAGATGCTCCCTTGCTTTTCGTTATCGAAGAGAAATCGCGCAATGTGATGCTCACCAATAAAGGTTCAGAATTTTTGGGTAAAGGCAATTCCGATCCAAGCTTATTTGTGGTGGAAGACATCGGCGCCAGATTATCAGCTATTGAAAGCAGTACTAAACTTAGTGCAGAAGAAAAACTTCGCGCAAAGGATGAAGCGATTCGTATCTATACAGCCAAAACGGAAAGACTGCATGCGCTTTCTCAATTGTTAAAGGCCTATACACTTTTTGATAAAGAAGAAGAGTACGTGGTAATAGATGGTAAAGTGAAAATTGTGGATGAACAGACCGGCCGTATTATGGAAGGACGTCGTTATTCCGATGGTCTGCACCAGGCAATTGAGGCTAAAGAAAATGTGGAGATTGAAGGTTCAACACAGACCTACGCTACGGTGACCCTACAGAATTTTTTCCGTATGTATCACAAACTTGCCGGTATGACCGGTACTGCTGAAACAGAAGCGCAGGAGCTTTGGGACATTTATAAATTGGATGTTGTTGCAATCCCAACCAACAAACCAATCAAGCGCGATGACAAAAATGACTTGGTTTATAAAACCGACAAAGAAAAATATAATGCCATTATTGACGAAGTTATAAAGTTGCGAGAATCGGGCCGTCCGATACTCGTAGGTACCACTTCAGTAGATAAATCAGAGTTGTTGAGTCGTATGCTGAATTTACGTGGTGTTCCTCACAATGTGTTGAATGCCAAACAGCATGCCCGTGAAGCCGAAATTGTAGCGCAGGCAGGCCAAAAAGGACAGGTTACCATCGCCACCAATATGGCTGGTCGTGGTACCGACATTAAACTGAGCGAAGAAGTTAAACAAGCTGGTGGTTTAGCAATCATTGGTACCGAACGCCACGACTCTCGTCGCGTTGACCGTCAGTTGCGTGGTCGTGCCGGTCGTCAGGGCGATGTGGGTTCATCGCAGTTCTATGTTTCTCTTGAGGATAAATTGATGCGCCTTTTCGGTTCTGAACGTATCGCAAGACTTATGGATCGCTTTGGTCATAAAGAAGGCGATGTCTTGCAGCATGGCATGATTACCAAATCGATAGAAAGAGCGCAGAAAAAAGTGGAGGAAAATAACTTTGGTATTCGTAAACGTCTACTGGAGTACGATGATGTAATGAATATTCAGCGCGAAGGCATATACAAAAGGAGAGGAAATGCCTTGCATGGTGAACGTTTAGCGATCGACTTAAGTGATATGTTCCAGGATTTGGTATATGAATTATTGGAAAAACATCAATCTTCCAGCCAGTTCGCTGCTTTTAAAGAGGATATGCTACGCTATTTTGGCGTAGAGCCAGAGTTGGACGCCAAAACCTTCCGCGAATCAGATTTGAATAAATTGGCCCATGGTCTGCACGATTTTGTAAGTGATACTTACCAAAGAAAATTCAAGTCTATCATAGAAATGGTTATGCCTATTATTGAGCGTGTTAACAATGACCAAGGTTCCAAATATACCCGTATCTCCATTCCATTCACCAATGGTATAAAAGGTATTGAAATAAATGCCGAAATGAAACCGGCAATTGAAAGTCATGGCAAAACACTGATAAATGAAATTGAGAAAAGTATTGCCCTTGCTGTAATCGACTATTCGTGGAAAGAGCATTTGCGCAATATGGAAGAGCTCAAAGATCAGGTACAAAATGCTTCATTCGCGCAAAAAGATCCCTTAGTTGAATATAAGATTCAGTCGCGCAAACTCTTTGTTACCCTCAATAGTGAGATCAGTCAGGAAATGTCTAGCTTCTTATTCCAGGGTATGATTCCTATTCAGCAAGAGGAAGAAGTAAAACAGGCAAGGCAAATAAAAGCACCTGTGAGTAAAGAGGTTCAGACCAACATCGATCAACAAAAAGAAGAGGAAGAGCGCGTGCGTAAAGCAATGCAGCAAGATCAAAATCAGACTATTGAGAAAGTGATGCCTAGAAAGGTAGATCCAAAAATTGGAAGAAACGATGCTTGTCATTGCGGTAGTGGCAAAAAGTACAAAAACTGCCATGGTAAGCCTTAAGTCAACATTTTAATCATTTTGATGTTTAATATCTAAACTAAGCTAATATGAAAGTATTTTATCAGTCCAGTCTGGAAAAAATATCATTCGAGGCAGCATTGCGATCTTTCGAAGCTTATACAACAGTGAAATCTATTCTATGTTTTGTGGCTGATATCAACAAAGGTGACATCAGTTATCTGAACGAGGTATTCAGGTCGACATCTAAAACAATTGCTGGAGGAGTTTTCCCTGGTATTATTCACAATAGTGAAAAAAAGGATGAAGGGGCAATTTTTATAGGTTTGGACTATGAAATGAGCCTTCACTTGGCCGATTTGAACAACTCGGATTCAATTTACAATTTTGTCAGTGAAGCATCCGAATCGCTAGACTTCGATGTTCAGACGCTGTTGGTTTTTACCGATGCATTTGCACCCTGTAAAGATGAGTTTATACAAAGCCTTTACGATGTTTATGGCAATAGCGTCAACTATCTTGGCGGCGGTGGCGGTTCTTTGGAAATGATATCGAAACCTGTAGTGATAACAAATGAGGGAGTAAGTGCCAACACTGCTGTTTTTGCCCAAATCGCTAAAAGCTTACCTGTAGGCTGCGCACATGGGTGGCAGGAGATTTCTACACCATTGAAAATTACCGAAGCAAATGCTAATGAGGTATTGAGCATCGACTGGAAACCAGCTTTCAGTGTGTATAAAGAGCTGATTCAAGCGCACTCGGGACAGGAAATTACAGTCGATAATTTCTTTTCCATTGCAAAGTCTTACCCATTTGGTATGGCAAAAATCGATTCGGAATTTGTGGTAAGAGACCCTCTTTTTACAAATGGTAACAGTATCACAATTGTCGATAAAATACCTGTAGGAGAATTGGTTTATCTCTTGAACGGTGACGAGGCTAATCTTTTGAAGGGTGCAGCCGAAGCCGCTACATCGGCAGGTCTAAATGATTTAGAAGGACTCTTGTGTATAGATTGTATTTCAAGAGTGCTGTTTTTGGAGGAAAATTTTGGTAAGGAATTGAAAGCCATCTCCTCCACTCCGCTCAATGGATTTT
>CANETR010000131.1 GCA_947441325.1 Saprospiraceae bacterium | reverse complement strand
GCGGATTCAATGCACAGGCCCAAAAACCACTTTATGACATCGCGCTCACATATGGCGACCGAATAGCAAAAGGAAAATTTGGTTATTTATTGAGTGCTTCAATTTACAATAGATCATGGGCAACGGACAATTTTGAGGTCATCTATGGGAGTAACTTCAATCATGGGATAAACAGGTTAGAACTTCGAGATTATTTAGGGAGAAGACAAACAGTTGGTTTAAATGCATCTGCAGATTATAGAATCAATGAACAGGCTAATATTTATATTAAAGCAGTTCACGGAAGAATGGACGATAATGAGTGGAATAGAAAAATGATGTTTAGGTATGCTACAGGAACTGGGGCTACTTTGGAACTGCAAAATATACACAATATAATGCAAATGCGATTTTGGGGTGGTGAACTAGGAGGAAAGGTTCATTTGACTAAAAAAAAGCAGTTGAACATACAATGGAAAGCCGCATCTTATAGCAATAGTTTTGGTTATGGACAGGTTCCCTTTACTAAAAAAGATAGTCGTAACGGTTATCATGTAATCCGTTTCCACAAAACAAATGTTGTTTTTTTAGACCAGGTTTATGATCCTACATCGAGCCTAAAGTTAAAACTTATTGGTAATGACCAAATAGGGATGCAGTATATAGACTTTATTAATCATCCCGTTTTTGGTGAAATAGAATTCCCAAATGCAGATAGTATTGCAGGAGTGGGCGATAATCCAAATAACATACAACCTTTAATGCGCGATCCTGTACTATTGAGTGAATTTGAGTTTAACGAGGCCTACAGTGAACTAAATACAGCTGTTGAAAAAGATCCTTTCATAGGACAACTTGATTTTGAGTATAAATTTAACAACAGTTTCATCCTTAAGGGAGGATTTAAATCAAGATTCAAAATTGGTGAAAGAAATCGCGGTATACATACTTGGTCTCAAGACATCAGTAATCCAGCTTCATCGGGTAGTATACCCATTAGTGATTTCGAGGCATCGCCGGTGAATACCAATGGTGGATTTTTGCAAGAACTTAACAATCCATATCAAAATTATTGGGAGACTTATCCCTTTTTAACTGTACCAAGTATAGACCAATTTGTTGAAAATCAAGAAAATGTTCTTGTCGAAAATGAAGCTGTAACAATAGAATTGAGACGTGCAGCGGCAGGTGGTAGTTTTCGTTATAAGGAAAATGTTCATGCAGCCTATTTTATGGGAACTTACCAGTATGGAAAAAAATTGAACATTACAGCAGGTGTTAGATTTGAGAATACCACTTTGAATATGAATGCCGATTCGATAATTTCAACAATTGATTCAACGAGCGGCTCGGTTTCTTTAAATATTGAAAATGTAAATTCATCATACAATTACCTCAATTATTTTCCGAGTTTTCATATACGTTATTCGCCGATATCGGATTTTAACATCAGGTTTTCGACAGGAAGGTCAATGAGAAGACCAAATTTTAATGAAACTAAACCAGGATCACCCGTTTGGCTTTATACAAACCAAGTATTGGAGTTTGGCAACCCAGCATTAAAGCCATCTTTTGCCTGGAATTTTGATATGACATTTGAATATTTTTTCAAGAACATCGGCTTAGCATCTATTGGTAGTTTTTACAAAAGGATCGAGGGGCATATATTTTCGACCAATAATCCACTTTTATCTCAACAAATTGGGACGCTGGTTGGAACTATAGTGCGTAGTTACGAAAACGCCGATATTTCTCATGTAGTTGGACTTGAAACAAATGTAGTTCGTCGATTCGATTTTCTTCCATCGTTTCTGTCAGGTTTTGGGTTAAACGTAAACTATAGCTATATTTATTCTAACATGAAAGTACCTGGTCGAGATATGAAACAACCTCTGCCTAGGCAAGCGAATCAGCTCTTTAATACGGCTATTTTCTACGAAAAGTATGGAGTAATTGCTCGCTTAGCGCTGAATTACAGAGGGCCATTCCTTATGGAATTGAATACCTATCCCGAGGATGCTGCCGATCCTAACAATCTTAGATTATTACATCAGAATACTGATTATGATATATTTATGGACGAAATATGGAGTCTAGATGCCTCGTTTTCTTTTAAATTCAACAAATACTTAACGGCATTTGCTGAGTTTAATAATTTGCTAAATGCTCCTTTTCGAATTTACAGGGGGAGCAGGGCACATCCAATACAAACAGAGTACTATTCTGTGAGAGGGCAAATTGGTGTTAAATTTCAACTACCAAATAAGGAAAAATCTATTGATTAGTTACAAAAAACATATTTACTAATAACTTTTGGAAATTTAATTTTTATAAAAGCAATCCAATTTAAAATGATGAAAACTAACACAATCCTGAGTTTAGTATTGTTCTTAATGGCAACAATACAGTTGAGCGCTCAAAATGGAGAACGCAAAGTACTATTTATAGGTATTGATGGCGTTCGGTCCGATGCTTTACAACAAGCAAGTACTCCAAATCTCGACACACTTTTTCAACAGGGTTTATATACTTTTACCTCATGGCATCTTGGTATAACGGTAAGTGGACCCTCTTGGTCAACTATGCTTACAGGAGTATGGGAAAATAAACATGGTGTAACCAATAACAATTATACCAATAGTAACTACAATGATTATCCATACTTTGTTAAACGAGCCAAAGAAATTCGTCCTACTTTAAAAGCAGTTCAGATTACTTCTTGGGGTCCAATGAGTAACCTTGTTTATAACGAAGGTTGGGATAGTAAGTTAGTAGTCAATACAGATAATGATGTTGTTTCGGCGGCTCAAATTCAATTACTCGATCCTGATTTAGATGTACTTTTTGTGCACATTGACGATGTTGATGCTGCTGGTCACGGTAATGGTTTTAGCCCTATCATACCATCATATATGAATCAAATTCAAACAGTCGACGGTCAGGTTGGTCAAATACTAAGCTACCTCAGATCTCGCCCGGGTTATATAAATGGAACTGAAGATTGGCTTATTTTGCTAACAACCGATCATGGTGGCATTGGGTTTGGACATGGTGGAAATACTACATTTGAAAAAGAAATTTGGTGGGCTGCAATTGGTTCTACTGTTCCAACTCAGCAAATAACTGTTGATATGTCAGATCCTAATCAATGGTTAAACGCCCCCGTTCTCGCAGATATAGCCGTTACTGCCTTAGATCATTTACTGATAGGCGTCGATCCCGAGGCACAAGTTGATTGGAATTTGGATGGAAAATCATGGTGTATTGACCCCGCCGATACCTTGACTAGCGTTACTAATACTGTTTCACAATCGTACAATATTCGCATATTCCCAAATCCAAACGATGGCAATTTTAAAGTTTTGGTAGACAATGCAAAAGGCAAACTGTTATGTTCGATAGTTGATGTGAATGGTCGTCTGATAACAAGTAAAGAAACGATGATGTATGGTAATACAGCGATAAACTTCGATAATATTCAATTAACGTCTGGGGTTTATTTTGTCAAAATTACCGATGAAAAAAATCGCAGCCAAACACAAAAAGTTATCATAAATTAAGTTAGCAACTAACTCTTATGAAAAAGTCATATTTTCTTGCAATTATCATGTTTCTTACTCTTGAGTCGACACTAATTGCTCAATCATTTTATGCTGTACAATTTGGTGCAAGTGCCGACTACATTAATACTAGCTTTGTGCCAAATTTTGGCAATAGTCAAGATTTTTCTATTGAATTCAGGTTGAAAACTGCTGCTTGGACAAGCGACCCTTCTCTAATTTCAGATAAAAACTGGGCAAATGGATCAAATGATGGATGGAACATTGCTTTAGGTAACAATGGTACAGGTATTGATGTAAATGTAGGAGATGGTAGCGCAAGGGCCGATTTGTTGGCTGGTACAGTAAATGACAATCAATGGCATCACATATTGGTTACTTTTGATAGAAACGGAAGCCTAAGTTTGTATATTGATGGTATCTTATTACAATCTGTTAGTATGTCAAATGTTGGCAATATAAACTCCGGTAATACCGTCAAGATTGCTCAAGATGGTACTGCAAACTACAATTCGGCTGCTACTTGTCAAATGGCTGACATTCGAATTTGGAATAAAGTTTTACCTTTATCAGAATCTGCAGCATGGCGTTGCCGCTATCTAGATGCTTCACATCCATCTTATGCCGACTTAATTCATTATTGGAAATTGGACGAGGGTACCGGAACAACAGTAGCAGATAGCAAAGGTACCAGTAATGGTACGCTTATTGGATCAGCTTTTTGGGTAAATGGAAACTTACAAACAATTGGATGCTCACAAACAGAAATTGGGGCAGGTTATATGGTTGATTTTGATGGTGTAAATGATTGGATAGATTGCTCAGGCAATGGTGGGAATAAAGTAAGTGCATCATCTATAGGCTTGCCTTCAGCTCAATTAACTGTTGAAACTTGGGTTAAACCAAATCGGTTTCGTACCTGGGATGCTATGTTGGCCTTTATTCAAGATAATCAAACTTTTGAAAGAGGTTGGGACCTAGAAGTGCGTGATAACAATAAATTTGGTTTTTCTCTTACCACTGGAACAACACTTACCTACTTAGAAACAAGCAATAGCTTCAATGAAAATGAATGGTATCATGTTGCAGGGGTATTTGATGGGGCAAGTATGAAAATTTACGTTAATGGAATACTTGAAAATACCAGTAACGCTCAAGCAGGGAATATTAATTATGCAGATTCTTGGTTATCTATTGGAATGTATAAGGATGACAATGAAACTAATGCTTTCGACGGTTCTTTGGATGAAGTAAGAATTTGGAGTGTGGCACGTTCTGAGTCAGAAATAAGAAGTACTATGTGTCGAAAACTAATAGGTAACGAAACTGGACTATACGCTTATTGGAGATTGGACGAATCGGTTGCAAGCATAGCTTACGATGCATCTAACAATAACCATAATGGGGTATTAACGAATATGAATCTTGCTAATGCACATCAAATTTCTGAGGCTCCAATTGGCGATACAAGTGTTTTTCTATACCCAGGAAATTGGCAGTCTCAAAATTTATTATTGAGTAGTGCCAATCAAGGATCTTTAAATATTGAAAATGTAAGTCTCAATCCTCAGGGTGTACATATTTATATGGTTAGAGATACACCAAATTTTAGTAACGGAATTTGGAACAGAGGCAATACAAATAATTATTTTGGTGTTTTTTCCACGAATCCATCCAATTTCAATGTTTTGTACGATTACACATCTTATTCCGATGCAATGTCAAATGAATCCTTTTTGAATCTCTATCAAAGGCCTCACAATGCAGCTAGTACCTGGGTAGTAGACCCAAGTGCCAATTTATCAACAACGCTTAATAATATTAGGATTGATTCAGTTTCAGGGCGTAGAGAGTTTATCATAGCCGATTTTATTGCTAACAATTGCTTAAATGCCACTAACCTAAATGTCGATTCGATTTTTGATACTAGAGCTGTTTTGTCTTGGGATGGTTTCGGCACTTCATATAACATCGAATGGGGTCCGGCAGGATTTTCTTTGGGGAATGGAAATTTAATCTCAAATGTAAGTACTACAACATTGAGTATTTCTGGTTTATCTGCTAGAACTGACTATGAGTTTTATGTACAGGTTACATGTGCAGCCAATAATCAAAGTACTTGGGTTGGTCCATTTGGGTTTTCTACAGTAGATCCTTGTTCTGAACCCTCATCTATTCAAGTTCTTTCAACTACTTGTAACAGCGCTATTATTTCTTGGAGTTCAACAAATGTCGATTGGGTTATCGAGTGGGCTCCTAGTACGCTCTTTCAGCCAAATCTGGGAATTTTAACAAATGCCAACTCAAATCCATTCACATTAACGGGACTAATTAACAATACTGATTATACTTTCCGAATCAAAACAGATTGTGATAGCCTGATCAGCAATTGGTCTGGAACATTCACATTCAGAACCGATTCTGCATGTGTTTCAACAAATGTCGACTTAAATAATAATCAACCTAATATCAGGTTATTTCCAAATCCAGTTCAAGATTACTTGCATATAGAATCTAGTTCAATCGAAATAATGCAAGTAAGGTTATATAATCAATTAGGTCAGCTAATAGATGTTTTCCCTGTTGTTAATAGAAATAGAGGTATAAACCTAGGTCATGTGGAATCAGGATTTTACCACTTAATCGTACAAAGTAATGAGGGATATCAAAGCTATAAAATCTTTATAGAGTAAATTTTTAAGCAGATAATAATTACAACTCTATTAAGTTGAAATTTGACATAATATTGAAGAGGGATTATCCAATTTGTTTGGATAATCCCTCTTCATATTTTTTTTACGATGGTCATTCAAATTTGATAACATTGAATCTTGAAACATTCTACGGATAGTTGTACCACAAAGAATAAATAGCGAATCAAATAAGTTTGGAAAATGATAT
>CANETR010000130.1 GCA_947441325.1 Saprospiraceae bacterium | reverse complement strand
CCCTCTTTTAGGCGAAGCCGTGAAGAGAGGGGTTGGGGTGAGTCCCACTTTTTCTGAATTTATAGAAACAAAGTTCCGTAAACCAAAGCTCCGCGAAGCGAAACGAATTTTCTAAATGGCTTTCGGGTTAAAGGATGACTACTGAAAGAATTGTATTTAAAATTAAACAAGATACAAAGAGCCTGGCTATAAATAAAATACAAAAAAATAACACAGGAACCGCTTTGCCAATGTCCGAAGCTGACAATATAATATTAACTAATTACTAGAAAAGGTCCTAGTCACTGCAGCTGTTTTTTTTCTTTTAGTAATGCTTGAAATTTATCACCAATTTAAATTCCTATGACGCAATTTACCCTATTTATTTTTATATGTAATGTTAATTGATTGTCAATTATTTGCTTTAAGATTAATTCTTCAAAATCTTATTTTTATTTGCCTCTAATTTTTTGAGGTTCATCATTAAGTTGTTAATTTCACGGGTCAACTATTTCGTAAGTTGTATATAACCAAAACCTGTTATGAGATTCTTTTTTACGCTCTTTTGTTTGTGTATTTCTCTTTGGCTGAATGCACAATTTACCTGTCCAATTACTTCTTACAATCTTACCTCGTCAGAATTGGGCGCTATTTCAAATAATACCATGTCTCATACCTACAGTGCTGCGGGTTTTAATATGCCATTCAGTGTTGTTGTTGAAAAAGTGGCAGGCAATGGCCCAAGACTGTTTCGATATGGTTCAACAACTAGTATCTGGATTGGGAAAGACGATGATGTAGAAAGTATACAGCCACCTGTTCAGGAGTACAACGATATTGTCATAACTTTCAGCGGCGATGTAAGCTCAGTTTACCTCGATTTTATTGCAATTAATAAAAACAGTGACGGAGAAGAACAAATTCAAAGCATTTATCCACAGACAGCTTCAGGATCCAATATCACCACCGGAGTAAGTTATTTATATGAACCTGGTGTACCCATTGGAAATGCAGGAGCGACTTATTTTTCCAATACCACCAAAACAATTTATGTGAGATCCGGCAATGTCGACAATGGCCGCATACACATAACATCTGCTATACCTTTTAGGAAAGTCAGATTTCGCTGGAAAGAAATTTCAGATCTTAGCTATTCAGGCCCAAATGGAATTGTGCTTAAACACATACAATACTGTCCTATTTTGCCTGAAATTACAACTCTATATCAATCACAGACCCTGGCAGTGGTAGATACTGTCAACGGACCAACGCTCTTCCCATATCAGGACAGCATTTTGAGATTTACCATCAGAAATGTGGGGTCAGCTACCTTGAATTTGAGTAATATCCAACTCAGCGGAAATGCCTATTATCAACTTTTAAGTGCAACAAGTTTGAGTTTGGCGCCTGGTGCATCCTCGATTATATCAGTCCGTTATAATCCGTTGGCAATTGGATCACATGTCACTAATTTACTTTTTCAGACAAATGATTTTGATGAGCCTAATCATAATATAAGGATTCAAAGTCAATGTTCTGGACCTGCTATAACTGTCGAAAATCAGGGAGTATTCTTAAGTAATCCGTCTTCGGTGAGCACAAGACCAACCATTTTGGGCCAGACCGACACCCTGACCTTTTATATTAGTAACCAAGGTAATACAAGTCTGCAGGTAAATTCTATACAAAGCACGCAATCAACTCAATGGACACGCCTATCAAACACACCGCTAAATCTGGCCTCAGGACAGAGTGATAGTTTTAAGGTTTTGTATCATCCCACCGTAGCAGGTACCTCTACCTTGCCTGTGTTGATTCTGTCAAATGATCAGTTGAACGACAGTTTCCGAATTGTTATTCAGGGTATTTCCACACAGCCGATTCAAATTTCTCAGTCAGTCTGTAAACAGTCACTGCCATTTACCTGGAATGGTATGAGCATCAATCAGACAGGCACTTATTATTACATGAGCACAAACAGTCAGGGTTTTGATTCGCTCACTCAGCTAAATCTTACTGTAAATTATGCTGACACTGTAAGATTTTCGCAGCAGATCTGTGCCCAAGACCTACCTTATCAATGGCAGCAGGGACAATTGACTCAAGCGGGTACTTATCAGACTGTTTTAAGCAATCGATTCGGTTGCGATTCTTTGATAATACTACAATTGAATGTTATAAATCCCCCAAGTACTGTGCTTTTCGATAGCATTTGTGAAAATAATACCCCATATCTTTGGCAAAATACCAGCATTTATGCTTCAGGTCAATATGTGGATACGCTCATATCCTCTCAGGGCTGTGATTCACTTGTTTATCTTAATCTGCACCTTATTGCAACTCCTTCAGATACTGTCAATTTTTCCATCTGCAGCAATCAGCTACCTTATGTTTGGAATGAAATCCCAATAACCCAATCGGGTACCTATCAATACGTTCAGCCCGTCGCCAACGGTTGTGACTCGATTTCTGTTTTAAGGCTTCAAGTACTTCAAACGGACAGTACTCAACTTTATAGGCAGGAATGCAGCAATAGTTTGCCCTTGACCTGGGCTGGCCTGCAATTTACACAAGCCGGAATTCAGTCTAGAATATTGACCAATAGGGTAGGCTGTGATTCCGTAGTTTATTACAATTTACAGATTTTACCTGTGGCTCAGACACAGGTTTCGCAAACGGTCTGTCAAAATAATTTACCCATTAGCTGGAACGGAATTGTCTTCAATCAAGGCGGCCAGAACGATGTGCTGCTTCAGACTGTAAGCGGATGCGATTCTTTGGTACAGATGACACTCAATGTGCTACCTAGCTACAGAGACACCCTAAGATTTACAGTTTGCCGCCATGATTTACCCTTTGTTTGGGGCAATCAAAGCTATACACAATCGGGATTTTATACGCTTCTTGGACAAACAACAGCGGGTTGCGATTCTATCAGTAATTTAATTTTAACTGTAAATTCTGATACAGTCGTTACGCGCAGTCAGCGAATTTGCCAAAATCAATTACCATATAGTTGGAATGCTCAGGTCTTTACTACAGCCGACACGATTTCGATTCTTTATAATAATGTCTTGGGCTGTGATTCTACAGTAATCCTTCAGCTTCAGGTCGATCCAGTGTATTTTAAGCGAACTCAAAGAACGATTTGTCAAAACGATTTACCAATAATTTGGAATGGTGTTACTTTCAATCAAAGTGGAAATAGCACTGTTACATTACAAAGTACAAATGGTTGTGATTCAGTAGTACAGATGACATTGAATGTTCGTCTTAGCTTATCAGATACAGTTCGATACGAAATTTGTAACCACGATCTACCATTTACCTGGGGCAATCAAAGCTATACACAATCCGGATTTTACACTCGTATTGGGCAAACAGCTTCGGGTTGTGATTCCATTAGTAATTTGGATTTGCATGTTAATTACGACACCGTATTGACAATTAGCCATAGAATTTGTCAAAGTCAATTACCATATACTTGGAATGGTCAGATCTTTACTACAGCCGATACGATTTCGATTCTTTATAATACTGTTTTGGGTTGCGATTCTACAGTCATTATGCAACTTCAGGTAGATCCTGTTTTTGCGCAACAAATTCAAAGAACAGTTTGTCAAAATGAATTACCACTTACCTGGAATGGCATTACTTTTAATCAAAGCGGACAAAGTTCAGTTGTTTTGCAGGCAGCAAATGGATGTGATTCATTGGTACAGATGACCCTAAATGTCCTTCCTGCTTATAGAGACACTGTAAGATTCTCAGTTTGTCGACATGATTTGCCCTTTGCATGGGGCAATCAAAGCTACAATCAATCGGGATTTTATACACAAAATGGACAAACAACAGCTGGTTGCGATTCAATTAGTAATTTAATTTTGACGGTGAACCTTGATACCGTGGTGACGCTCAGTCAGCGGATTTGTCAAAATCAGTTACCACTAACATGGTACGGTCAGGTCTTCAATTCATCCGATACGGTTTCTAACCTGTATAATTCTGCATTTGGTTGCGACTCTACTGTAATTTTGCAAGTTCAGGTCGATTCAGTATACCGACTTCAGCTACAAAGGACAATCTGCCAAAGTGAATTACCCCTATCCTGGAATGGATTGGTTTTTTACGATGCAGGTTCGCAGCAGCAGCTTTACAATAGCGTAAATTCCTGCGATTCTTTGGTTACTTATAATCTTACCGTTTTACCTATTTCGCAGTCTCAACAATATTTGAGCATCAATGTCAATGCAACGCCATATTTGTGGAATGGAATAAGCATTAGTCAATCGGGCAGTTATACAGCATTATTGACCGGAGCAAACGGTTGTGACTCCATCATTTTTTTAGCTGTTAGGGTGATTCAATTGCCTCCAATCATTGAGGTATCTTATGATAGTATCATCATACAACAAATGCAAACACTTGGCTTGCCAAATTTGGTGGTCAATCAGATCTACGATTTCAATTTTAAAGTTAAAAATATAGGGCAGAGTCCTTTAGTAATTTCGCAAATTACAGAAAATCAGAATTATGCTCAAATTTCATCGGGGATTCAAAATGCTTTAAATCAATTGCAGTTTGATAGTTTTAATCTTAGACTTTCCCCCTTGCTGCTAGGCCCCCAAACGGTAATTGTTCAGGTTTCTTCAAATGACCCCAATGTGCCAATTTTTCAGTTTAGTCTGTCATTTAAGGTAATAAATGGTCCTGCTCCAGAAATTGCATTAAGTTATCAGCAATCACAAATTGCCAATCAGGCAACAATTTCATTAGTTAATCAACCGGTATTTGTCGGTCAAACACAATTGATACAACTTGCTGTTCAAAATATAGGAACTGCCAATTTACAGTTGTATCAATTGCTATCGAATAATCCTAATGTTCAGATCGATACAAACTATCTCAGCTTACTAGCGCCTTATGCGCAGACATTTATCATGCTCAGTTATACACCTGTTCAGGCTGGAGCGGAACAAATGAAACTTACTATACTTAACAATGATGCCGATGAATCGACCACAGAAATCAACTTTAATTTGCAAGCGATTCAACAAAATTTTCCTGAAATTGAAGTTAATATAGATAATCAACTCAGAGCCAATCAATCGAATCATTTTATGGGAACTACAGGGCAGGGTTCAACATTACAGCAGCCTGTTCGGATTAAAAATGAGGGTACTTCTCCACTACAGATTTCTCAGGTAAGTCTTAGTGGCAGTCAAACTTTTAGTTTCCAAGGGGCTACTACTAATCTTACGGTAAATCCAGGTAGCTTTGTCAATCTTAATCTCAACTTTTCTGCTCAGGCAGTAGGAACTTATACAACTACCATCAGTATTGCTAGTAATGATGCAGATGAGAATCCCTATCGAATTAGTGTATCTGCACAGGTATTGCCTGTTACATTGCCGAACTGTACTCAATGCAATGCTTTAAATGTACTTACAAATCCATTGAACAATGCTGAATGGATCGATGATAAACCTCGTTTGACCTGGCAGCACGAAGAGGGGCTCAATATTCAGTATTACAGACTCGAAATGTGGGTTTTATCAAATTCCTCTTGGAATCCTGTTACTGTAAATGGAAATTTAAATAATCAGGTTTTTCCTCCAAATAATTCTGCGCTTGTTGTTTTTCAGGTAAATAATGGTTTAAGTTATTTCAAAAAGCATAGATGGAAGGTAACGGCTTATAACAATCAGAATCTTCCCATCGTCTGTTTTACTCGTGAATTTTTGGTACAGAAAGAGCCAGAGGTTCCCGAATGGACCTGTCCTCATCCTAATGTTCCAAATTTTGGGTCAGAACTGGGGCAGTTTAACAATGTACCAATTTATAAAAATGGCGGTTGCGAGGTAGGTGTTTATAATGACAATAGCAATTCAATTTGGACTCAATATTATAATTCCAATTTTTTAAGAAATCGCTTCGGTTGGCAGTGTGCGGAATTGCCCCCACGCTATTATACAACTAGATTTAAAATTTCGGTTGGACCTGGAGATGGGGTAGCATATGGCAACTTGACTGGTAACAGAAAAGGTTTCAGAAGATTTGAAAATGGTCAGTCAACGGTGCCACCAACAACAGACGATATTTTAGCCAGAAATGCTTTCCGCCATATACATGGGCATGTTGTTATAGCCAAAGGAGGACCTGTAAATAATAATCCTAACAGTTCTATCAGAGTAATTCAACAAAATGCAGGAAGAAATTTGCCAATGCATATAAACGGTAGCTTAAATATAAAAAGGCAAAACAACAAATATACTCTTACCGACCGTAGTCAAGGTATTTGGTCAAGTTGGATTAGGGCTAAGCCGGAGTTGATTGTTCCTGGCGATGATAGCAGCATTCCTATTGTGAATTCCACAACTCCCGATTTTAGATGGGCTCTTCATTCACAAATTAAAGGTTATCAGTTTAGACTATATAAATTGTTTGGCACCTGTTATCGATT
>CANETR010000129.1 GCA_947441325.1 Saprospiraceae bacterium | reverse complement strand
ATACCTAATGTGAGCGCCTGACATCCAACAACTGTTTTACATGAACTTTATTAACTTTATATATAATTTTTAAACTCCCCGCTTTTTAGCATTTTATTAAACCCAGTGAAATTGTTTACAATTATTTATTTACCACAAATTAAAATTCTACTACCATGCAAACCTATTCTATGAACCTAATCAAGCTTTTAGCAGAAAATGCGCTGGAAGGAGTTTTAGTCCTGGATACAAATGGACTAATTAGACTTGCTAATGCATCGGCAGCTAAAATGTTTAACTACCCTGCAGATGAATTAACTGGTAAACATATCGCATTGCTCACAGATGAGTTTAATGAGGATAATTTTGTTATTGAAAATTTAGACAGCTATTCTAAAAATATCTTTGGCATTGGAAATCAATACAGAGGAAAACAAAAAGATGGTTCCATCTTTATATTCGACCTCAATATTGTAGATTTAAATTCTGAAGAAGGGGAAAAACTCTACCTATACAGGTTGCATGATTTAAGCCATTTTTCATCCATTAACCTGCATCAAAACAATATAGCTAATGAACTGATGCTGAGTAATACCGATTTAAAAAATAAACTCAGCAAGCTAGCCGAAACAGAACATCAACTTAGAAATGAAATCTCAGAATTGTTGAAAGCAATTGAATTCAGCAAAAACCTAAGTGAAATAAAATCAGTTTTTGTATCTACTGTTTCCGACAATTTCAGATCCCCTTTGAGTAGTATTCTATCTTCTGCTCAACTTATTTCGAGATACACAAAGGCTGAAGAACAAAAAAACAGAGAAAAGCATATTAAAAAAATAGAATCAACTATTAATAATCTGAATACTACCTTGAATGAACTGCTTACTTGCAAAGAACTCGAAGACGATACAGTTATCTGCAAATCCGAGCAATTTGACTTCAAGGAAATGGCAAAAGATGTGATTTCGGAAAGTAAACTGCTGGTAAACGAGGAGGCAATAGTAAATTACGAACACGAAAGTGATAACACAAAAATCATCAGTGACCAATTCATGATTAGAAATATCATGGGAAATTTGGTTTCAAATGCCATAAAGTTTTCAAATGGAAAAGCAGTACAAATCAACTCCTCCTTTGACGATGAGAAATTAATACTGCGGGTGAAAGATAATGGAATTGGTATTCCAAAAACAGATCAGCCTCACATTTTCAGAAGGTTTTTCAGAGCAAGCAATGCAAATGGCACAAAAGGGAATGGTATAGGTTTGTGCATGGTAAAAAAATATCTTGAAAAATTAGATGGCCACATTCAACTCAACAGCGAGGTAGATAATGGTACTGAAATTATTTTATCGGTTCCTGCAATTCTAGTTCCTGCAGAAATTTCATAATTAAATATAATGCTTAGTAAAACATTATTTGTAATAATAGATTTTTTTTATATTTTTGACTTGAATTAAACAAAGCCTGTTATATGAAAAAAATACTGATTATTGAGGATAATCCCGATGTGCGCGAGAACACTGCAGAGATTTTGGAACTATCCAATTACGAGGTAATTACGGCTGAAAATGGCAAAGAAGGCGTAAAAGCAGCTTCGGAAGGACTCCCCGACCTGATTGTATGTGATGTAATGATGCCCGAACTCGATGGCTTTGGAGTACTTCGTATTCTAAGTCAAAATCCTGTCACTGCCAATATCCCATTTATATTCCTGACTGCTAAAACAGAAAAATCTGATTTCAGAAAAGGGATGAGTCTGGGAGCAGATGACTATATCACCAAACCTTTCGATGATGTAGATTTATTGAATGCGATTGAGATTCGCCTCAAGAAGCATGAAATACTCATGAAATCTCAAGGTCCTAACGGCACTGGATTCATAAATCCTGAGAGAGGTATGGAAGCCCTTATGAATCTTGCTCAAGATCGCGAGGAGCGTTCCTACCGCAAAAAAGATTACATTTTCAAAGAAGGCGAATATCCAAAACAAGTATTTTACCTGAATAAAGGAAAGGTAAAGACATATAAGGCAAATGATGATGGCAAAGAACTCATCATGTCATTGTATAAAGAAGGTGATTTTCTTGGCTTTTTGCCCATGTTGCAATCAACTACCTATCCAGAAACCGCTGTAGCACTCGAAGATAGCATCATTAGTATTATTCCGCAGAAAGACTTTTTTGAATTGTTGCACAATAATCCAAGTGTAGCAAGCAACTTCCTAAAAAATCTTGCTAAAGAACTTACCGAAAAAGAAGATCAATTGATTGACCTTGCTTACAATTCAGTGCGTAAAAGAGTTGCTGATGCATTGGTGAGACTACAGGAACGTTACAAAGAAGAGAATGATAACCATTTTACAATTTCAATCCTTCGCGATGATTTGGCAAGTATGGTAGGAACTGCCAAAGAAACTGTTATCAGAACCCTATCGGATTTCAAAGACGAAGGAATCATAGATATTAAAGGCAGTAAAATCACTATTCTTGAGGAAAAGAAATTGATTAACATGCTCAACTAATATTTTAATATATCTTATTAAAAAAGTCGGCAAGCAGTTTTGCTTGTCGACTTTTTTAATGCCTTTATTTTTAGAATCAATTAGATATAATTCGAAACTTAGCGTCTTTTTCTTTTCTGAATATGAAACGAACCATATCACCTGATGCGAAAAGTTCTTTTTTGCCTGTTCTGTTACAACCATTGAAATAAAAATCACCAGGCTCCAGTTTTATCCAAAAATTTGGAAAACGATTGGCAAATTCTGTATGATCCATAATTTCAGGACTGTAATTTTCTAAATAGCTTGAATAGGTATTATTGTCGGAACTATTGAAAATACGGGCTTCACATAAATCTTCAGCATTGAACATGATTTTTTTTACCTGCATTCCTCCTTCGAAAGCTACTACTACATCGGCTAAATAATCGTAAACCTCGGTACATTTTCCATCATAAAATTTTTGAACAATGCTGAGTCCAAAATTCTTAGCCTGCTCTTTATCAGTAGCCTGAGCAAATGCTGCACAAGTAAGCAAAGAAAACATTAAAACGAAAAGATTTTTCATAATATAGGACTTAAGAAAAATCCATCATAAATAATTGATTATGATGGCTTTTTAAATATTGAAAATTTTAGAAGCTGATGACCTGAAAGGCATTAACGCCAGTTCTTCTCAAAACAAATCTTGTATGATCGTGTGAAAGGAAGAGTTCGGCAGCACCTGTTCTAGTTTTATTGCCTCCAAAATAAAAATCGCCCTCTCTCAACTGAAGTACAGCCTGGTAGGCCGGATATTTAGCTCCAAATTCAGCAGCTGTCAAAACCTCTGGTTCATAATTGCTGAGGTAAGTATTATAATTGGCTGTAATGTCCGTTCTGATGGAAATTTCATTACAAATATCCTGTGCAGTAAAATCCGACTTATTAACCTTAGCGCCCCCATCAAAAACGGTGATTTCGCTGCTGAGTTTGCTGTAAACATAGTTACAATCGCGAATGAAATAGGCATTTATAAGCGTGAGTCCGAAATTTTTAGCTTCGGTCGTTTGTGTAGAAGCAGCAGGAGTGGTACTTAAACCTGATCCTTTTTGAGCAAAGCTTATAAAAGCAAGCAATACAAAGCTGAGTGTAATAAAAATTTTCTTAGACATGGTTTAATATTTTTATGATTCAATTATAGTTAAAAAATTATTTCAATAAATGTGCCAAGCTCGAATGAAATCAATTGAGTTTAGAGATCAATTCTCTCTCCATCAATTTCTAAATATTTAGTACTTTCCATATTGCCAACAACATCACCAAGGTTATCGGCAACAGATTGTCCGCTTAATACAAATTTACCGATGTCCCATCGTTCCAGTTCAATAATTTCTTCACCGCCGAAGAGACCAAAGAGCGCTTGGTATTCGAGTACAAGATCGAGTTTTGTGAAAATTTCTGCTAGGAAGCTGTAGTCGAAGGTTAACCCGCCTTCCGCAATTGCCACTGAATTAGTTTCGGGGTCATAGGTTATACCCATACCAATACCTGCACTGGCTTCCAATCCAGCATTAACACTTGCTCTTAATGCGGCACCAACACTGGCAACAACAGCATCGGCCTCTACGCCCAATTGTAAATAAGCCATAAGATCTCCCGAAACATCTAATCCGCCTCTCAACTGCCACACTTCAGAATCATGGTCGCCCTGAGCTGAAATGTTTGCACCTATTGAAATATTTGCTCCCAAACCGATGCTACCAGTGGCATTGATTCCAGGCACAATTGGAACCTGGGCACTGATACTTGTCGGAATATTAAAGTCTTCGAGATTAAATGTTTTTTCACCGCTTAGTGAGGCAGATAGATTTGCCAAATCCAATTCACCGCTGATACCCATCATTTCAAAACCAATCTTTGCAAATTCCAGGGACCAATCGCCAATTTTAAAACCTTCGGCCTGTGTATAATTAATATCTGTAGCAGTTACGCGCATCCCTTTTAGTGCATTTAGCGCCATAGCACCTAGCTCGCCAGCCTGAGGAATCATGCGTTTGAGTTCTTCTTTATCAAAATCTTCACTGAAAGCAAGGCTAGCCTGACCAATGTGCATGCCTTCAGAATTTAATTCAACACCTCCGCTAAGCGCAATATCAAAAATTGAAGTATTAAGATTTAAAGAGTCTAATGTCCCACTGAATTCGCCTGTTCCCAACTCATAGGACATCGTTCCACGCCCTGAACCTCCAATACCAAAATTTGAGTCATTGACATCGACACTCATGGTAATGCTTGCAGTCATTGAACTGCCCTCTTTAGTTAAGGATCCACTTTCCAAAGTACCACTTAGCCCTTCTATGATCCTAAAAGTTTGATTTACCTGAATAACAATAGACTGAAAATCAATATCTCCATCCTTTATACTCAATCCTTCAACTGTAGTATTCAATCCATTTTGTCCCAATGTTGGCATTTGAACGGTGGTGGTATCTACTGTGAATTCATTTTCTGCATAATTATATCCTATGCCACTTCCAGTCATTGTAACTCCCGGAAAATTAGCGCTAAGGCTTCCGTTTGCAATTTCAACATTAACACCTTCAGCCCCACTGTATGATATGGTAACCTGACCACCCCCATTCACATTGGGAACATTGAAAGTAAGACCGCCAGTGATTGAAACACCCCAGTCATTACCCGAAAAATCAACGGTTCCGCTTACGCCTGATAGGGTTGCTGCTCCATCGGCAAGATTAAATTCGGCGCCAACCTCTACCCTACCACGACCAGTTACACCACCCGATGCAATGGTTAATCCATCGGCAATGACCTTAACATCTACTGAACCAATTTTTGGAAAATCAGCTTCGAGATGCTCTACTTTGAGACCTTGTGCAGAATATTCAATACCAGTGGCATTGGCCTGTACCCCATCGCCTGCTGAACCCAAATTTTTGAGGTCGAGATTTGCAGTTGCTATGCTTAATTTGTTATTTTCATATACCGCTGATGCTACGCTAAAGTCGAATAAATTGCTTTGAATATTTAGCTGTGTCACTTCGAAACGAGATGCCCCACCTGCACGTGTAAAATGAACAGATGCACCTCCCTGAAGCGATGCTCCTTGAAAACTGGCGGACATCTGAGCATCGATTCCATAATCCCCTCCTCCTTCTTTGGTAAGTGTACCTGCAATGCCTAAAACTGAAAAACCAGGAAGTAGTTCGAATGAACCGGTAGAGCTAATTGCAACAGATTGAAAATCGAAGCCCTCTGGTCCAAAACTCACCTGACTGATAGTTGCCTGTAAATCACCACCTCGAAGCTCAGGAACTTCAAGTACAGCAGTATCTATACTCAGGGTAGAGGTATCTGAACCAAAACTGATACCAGTAGCCGTAATAGTTAAACCAGCCAAATTACTTTGAATTTGACCATTTTCAAGGTTGTATTCCGTTTCAGCTGAGCCAAATTTTATTTCGAGATTTCCCGAGGCTGTTGTATTTGGCACATTCACACCCAAGGCGCCAGTTATACTAGCATCCCAGGCATTATCGACCAAATTGAAAGTACCAGCCAAATTATTGAGTGTGAGTCCCCCACCTGCAAAACTGATTTGCCCGGCAGCATTGACCGTTCCACCCTGTACTGTTACAGACTCGTTCACCAAAATACTATCGGCATGTCCGCTTACTGTTACATCCCCAATTTGAGGAAGTGCAACATCGAGTGTATTGATAGCCAAACCTGTTTCATTCCATTGTATATTGCCAACACTTACAGAAGCAGCTTCGCCGATAGCTCCAAGATTTTTAACCTGAAATGTGCTACTATCAATATTTAAGGTGCCATCGGCATAAGTAGAACTGTCAGCACTGACACTGAAGAAATTGGAATCGATGTTCAAGCCCTCGACTGTATAACTTTCTTCTCCATTGTTATAGTTGTAGGTAATGTTTTCGGCGCCACCACTCAACACT
>CANETR010000128.1 GCA_947441325.1 Saprospiraceae bacterium | reverse complement strand
TTATGTGAGAATATAATAGATAATATGAATACAATTATAATTTCGCTGCTGATGTTGTTTAGCACCAATGAAACCTTAAGATTCGATTTCGGAAATGAAAAAGGCAATGTAAAAACCTGGTTCACCATTACCGATAATGTAATGGGTGGCGTGAGCACTTCAAAGCTCGCACAAAAAGAAAGTTCAATTCTGTTTAGTGGTAATATTTCATTCGATAACAATGGGGGTTTTGCCTCGTTTCGTTCAGGCTTTGGCAAATACGACCTCTCTGCCTATAATGCGTTAAGGATAAAATTCAAATCCGAAAATCAGAAATTTGCGCTCACGCTCGACAATAGCCGCAACTGGTGGGAACCCAATTACAAATATGAATTTCAATCGGAACAGTCCAGCGACTGGAAAACGGTGAATTTCAACCTTTCCGATTTTCACGAGGAAATCATCGGACGCAAAAGCGGCAATAAAATCAATAAAGGCATCCTGAAAAATATTTGTCAGATTGGCATCATCACCAATGACAAAAAAGAAGGCCCTTTTACTTTGGAGATTGATTATATAGAGTTTTATAAAAAATAAAACCCGACACTTGGCCGGGCTTGTTACTTATAAATTTATACATTCTAAAGTTGGAATGAAAGACTTTTTGCAAGACTTTCTCCCAATTTAGGCAATTTATGTCTAGGCATAAAATAGGTGGCCAAACTAGCCAGTTCTGCAAAAATCTGATGCTTTTCCATAGCGCCCTGCAGATAACCCGCTCCTGAGGAACCACCCGTACCCGAGCGCATTCCAATCATTCGGCGAACCATAATAATGTGTTTGTATCGGAAAGTAGCCATCAGTTCGTCAATTTCCAAAATCAGGCTCAACAAACGGTAGGGTTGCTGAAGCAGTGGAAACTCGCGATAAAGATTGATAAAAAGTGCCGCACGGGCAGCTTCAGGACTCAATCTCATACTTCTATCAGTCTCCTGAAAAAATACCTCATCGAAGCCTTTCATGCTGATTTCTTCAATCTCGCGCCCTCTGAGACCGGAATGATAATAATCGCGGTAAGCTGCCCAAAATGGATGCAGTTCTTTATTGGCAGTTTCGGGAACCTGAAAATCAGCCCAGTATTTGGCTTCGTCCCAAAAGGGCATACGGCTCAGCCATGCATCGAGCAGTTCAAAGAAAGAAGGTTCTTTTTCCGCTTCATCTATGCCTTTGATATGTTCCTCGCTAAGCTGTTTCTGATAATATTTTTGCTCGTGGCGATGTTCCATTTTCAGACCAAGCTTAGTCTCCAATATTCTGAACTGAAAACTCTGAAAACCTGAGGCGGGTGTAAGCAGATCGCGGAAATCGAGAAAATCCATAGGTGTCATGGTGTCAAGCACCTTTACCTGTGCCACACAGAGTTTCCAGATTTCAACAATGCGTTCCAAACGGTGAGTTACTACCTGCATCGACTCGGAATTATCATCAATCTGATCATTCTTAAAAATCTCTATGATGGAGCCCATATCATGCGCAATTTGCTTGAACCAGAGTTCATAGGCCTGATGAATAATGATAAAAAGCATCTCATCATGTGCATCCACACCCTGTGCATCCGATTCCGGAAATTGCGCATTCAGGATTTTATCCAGCGCAAGATAATCGCCATAGTATTGTTCGCGGCCGGTATATGAGTTTTTCATAATAATGTTTTATGATACGTTAATTCTAAATTTATATTCACTTTCAATATCTCCACGGAAAATGTTGCGTACAATAAGCAGGCTTGTACCAATATTAATAGCTTCGAAAAAGAAAGTAGTTCTTGCGGCATCTGCTCCGGAAATGCCTTCTTCATTCATTCTTTCGGGACTGTTGTAAGCCGTATCGGTACCGCTGTGCCTTACAACATTTTCATCTTCAATTTCAAATTCCGCCCAATATCCTACCGACATTTGTTCGCTGAAACTATAGCCCAATTTGTCGCCAATCTTCACTTTTATGTCAGAATTTTCGGGTTTTAATTCAAATGTTTTTGACATGGAAAAGTCTTTGTCCTGCGAGGGCTTAAATAAATTTTTTTTAAATCTGATGTAAAGTTCAGATAATTCACCCACATATTAAAATATTTTAGGCAAATCCAAAATTTAAATCATGTAATCCAACTAAGATGACCTGACATTGTTACTAAAAATTATAGTTTTTAACTATTTTTACCCCGAAATAAATAAGATTATCAGTCTCGTCAGACAGGCGAGCATAGTTTTTTATACTCCTAACAAAAAATAATTATTATTTTGTTTGACAATCAATTATATACAATCTTGATACCCTTCGCGGAACTTCGTTTAAACAACTCGCAAAGCTAGGATCTTGATACTTGATACCTGATACTTGCTACTTTATAACTTATGGAAACACAAGCTTACACAGCCAAAAATAAAATAAGAATCGTAACAGCTGCTGCACTCTTCGACGGGCACGATGCTGCTATCAACATCATGCGCCGAATTATGCAGCGCTCAGGTGCCGAAATTATTCACCTGGGACACAACCGCTCGGCACAGGAAATTGTCGAAACTGCCATTCAGGAAGATGTGCAAGGCATTGCCATTACCTCTTATCAGGGCGGGCACAACGAGTTTTTCAAATACATGTTCGACCTGCTCAAAGAGCGCGGTGCCGGACATATCAAAATCTTCGGCGGTGGTGGTGGAACTATCTTACCTACCGAGATTGAAGAACTGCATGACTATGGTATCTGCCGCATTTATTCCCCAGACGATGGTCGCGCCATGGGTCTGCAGGGCATGATCAACGATCTTTTAGGAAAATGCGATTATCCCACCGGTCAAAACATTGGCCCGGAACTTGAAAAATTTAAAAACAAAGATAAATACGCCATTGCCCGCCTTATCTCAGCAGTTGAGAATGAGCCAGAAGCATCGGATGCCTGGTTGACTGAACTGGAGAAAATGGCTGCCGCTTCGAAAGCGCCTGTTTTGGGAATTACAGGAACGGGCGGAGCCGGAAAATCATCGCTCGTAGATGAATTGGTGCGCCGCTTTATCATCGATTTTAATGATAAAAGTATCGCCGTAGTTTCAGTCGATCCATCGAAACGCAAAACTGGCGGGGCCCTGCTTGGCGACCGTATCCGCATGAATGCCATCAACAATGGCCGTGTGTATATGCGCTCGCTGGCTACTCGTCAGTCAAATCTTTCCGTTTCAAAATATATTGGCGATGCGGTGAGCATCCTCAAAGCTGCCGGATATGATTTTATCATTCTCGAAACTTCGGGCATTGGACAGTCCGACACGGCAATTACCGACCTTTCGGATGTTTCACTCTATGTAATGACGCCCGAATACGGAGCAGCTACACAGTTGGAAAAAATTGATATGCTCGATTTTGCAGATCTTATTGCCCTGAACAAATTCGACAAACGTGGTGCCCTCGATGCCCTGCGCGATGTACGCAAGCAATATAAGCGCAACCACAATCTTTGGGAAGAGGAGGATGAAAGCCTGCCTGTTTTTGGAACGATTGCATCGCAGTTCAACGATCCCGGCATGAACAGCCTTTACCGTGCTGTGATGGATAAAATTGTTTCCAAAACCGGCGCCAATCTGAAATCTTCTTTTGAGGTGACAGATGAAATGAGCGAAAAAATTTACATCATTCCACCTGCCCGTACGCGCTACCTTTCCGAAATCACCGAAAATATCCGCCGATACAACGATTATGTAGAGCAGCAGGCAAAATTGGCTTCGGAACTCGAGGCGCTCAATCTGTCGGCCTCCTTGCTCGATGAGCAGAAAAGTACTGCCTCTGCGGAGTTAAGACAGCTTTATGATAAAAAATACGGTTTTTTGCATGGCGAATACCAACAGCTGCTCAAAGGCTGGAGCGCAAAGGTGCAGAATTATAAAAATGAGGAATTTGTTTACAGCGTTCGTGGCAAGGAAATTCGCGTAAAAACACATACCGAATCGCTTTCGCACACGCAGATACCAAAGGTGGCCGTTCCTCGATTCAGCAATTGGGGTGATATCATCCGCTGGTCGGGACAGGAAAATTTCCCGGGAGAATTTCCATATAGTGCGGGTGTTTTTCCTTTCAAAAGAACTGGAGAAGATCCTACTCGTATGTTTGCAGGTGAGGGAAATCCCGAGCGCACCAACCGCCGTTTTCACTATGTGTCATTGGGCATGCCTGCGCATCGCCTTTCCACCGCTTTCGACTCGGTTACGCTTTATGGTGAAGACCCCGATTACCGTCCCGATATTTATGGTAAAATCGGCAACTCAGGCGTAAGTATCTGCTGTTTGGACGATGCCAAAAAACTCTACTCAGGTTTTGATCTTTGTGATCCTAAAACTTCGGTTTCGATGACCATCAATGGTCCTGCTGCGACTTTGGCTGCCTTCTTTATGAATGCTGCAACCGATCAGCAGTGCGAAAAATATATCCGTGAAAATGGCCTGGAACATTTGGTAGAAGCCAAACTCAAAGAAAAATACGATTCAAAAGGCCAGCCGCGTCCAAAATACTTGGGTGAACTGCCTGAAGGAAATGATGGCTTGGGTCTGATGCTCCTTGGCTTGACCGGCGATGAGGTATTGCCTGCCGATGTCTATGCACAATTGAAAGCCAAGGCTTTGGCCTCTGTCCGCGGTACTGTTCAGGCCGACATTCTCAAAGAAGATCAGGCGCAGAACACCTGTATTTTCTCCACTGAATTCTCATTGCGTGTGATGGGCGATGTGCAACAGTATTTCATCGATCAGAAAGTTAGAAACTTCTACTCCGTTTCAATTTCGGGCTACCACATTGCCGAAGCTGGTGCCAATCCCATTTCGCAATTGGCTTTTACCCTGGCAAATGGATTCACCTTTGTGGAGTATTACCTCTCGAGAGGGATGGACATCAATGATTTTGCACCGAATTTATCCTTCTTCTTCTCGAATGGGGTCGATCCTGAATATGCGGTCATCGGTCGAGTTGCGCGCCGTATCTGGGCCAAGGCCATGCGCGAGAAATATAATGCCAACGAGCGTTCGCAGATGTTGAAATACCATATTCAGACCTCGGGCCGTTCGCTGCATGCGCAGGAAATTGCTTTCAATGACATTCGCACTACATTGCAGGCGCTTTATGCCATTTATGACAATTGTAATTCATTGCATACCAATGCATATGATGAGGCTATCACTACACCGACCGAAGAATCGGTACGCCGCGCCATGGCGATACAATTAATTATCAATCATGAGTTGGGATTGTCTAAAAATGAAAATCCCCTGCAGGGTGCTTTCATCATTGAAGAACTGACCGACCTGGTTGAAGAAGCTGTTATGTTGGAATTCGACCGCATTACAGAACGCGGCGGTGTTTTAGGCGCCATGGAAACCATGTATCAGCGCGGAAAAATTCAGGAGGAATCGCTCTACTACGAGATGCAGAAGCACACAGGCGAGTTTCCGATTGTAGGTGTTAATATGTTCCTCTCCAAAGATGGTTCGCCTACTATCATCCCCGCAGAGGTTATTCGTGCAACTACCGAGGAAAAAGAAGCTCAGATTGGCACCTTGCAAAATCTGCACAAAACTGATGTTGAAAAATCGGCTCAGGCATTGCGTCAATTACAAATAACAGCTATTCGCAACGGCAATCTTTTCGAAAGTTTGGTAGAGGCGGTAAAGAGCTGTTCTTTAGGACAGATTACCAATGCGCTTTATGAAGTAGGGGGACAATACAGACGCAATATGTAATTACCGATTTGAAGATTTGGAAATTTTTAAAATAATGAAGGGCAGCTAAGGCTGCCTTTTTTATAGTCTGAATTTGGCTAAAAGCATTTAACTACTTCAAAATTCAATTGTTATTAAAGCTAATCAAAAAAAAGATTGATCTCGGGCTATGCAAGATATTTTTAAAAACAGAAAACTGATTATCGCAACAAAACACCAAAAAGAAAGGGTTATAGCGCCCATTTTAACTGAAGCATTAGGCGTGGAATGTTTTGTACCGGATAATTTTGATACAGATCTACTTGGTACTTTCAGTGGTGAAATTGAAAGAAAATCGGATCCCATCAGCACCCTTCGTCAAAAATGTCTCATGGCGATGGAAATGTATAACTGTGATTTGGGACTTGCCAGCGAAGGCTCATTTGGGGCGCATCCAACGGTCTATTTTGCTACAGCCGATGATGAACTGTTAATCTTTATTGATAGAAAGAATAACCTTGAAATTATTGTCAGAGAAATCAGTACAGTTACAAATTTCAATGCGAGGGAAATCGAAAATACCAGACAACTGATCGACTTTGCAGATAAAGTTCATTTTCCGTCACATAGCCTTATCCTCAGAAAGTCTAAAGATGAAAATTTGGATATATTAAAAGGAATTTCTGATAATGCATCGCTTTTGAATGCATACCGCATACTTTTCGAAAAGCACGGC
>CANETR010000127.1 GCA_947441325.1 Saprospiraceae bacterium | reverse complement strand
TTTGGCTATGCTTACGACAAAATGTTGGATTCTGCTACTTTTCATAAACTTTCAAAGGAGGAAGGAAGTCTTAAAAAGCAAGTTTGCCTGCTAAAATCAATTGTTTTGGATAATGCTGACGTGGCTTCTTTTGCCGGCTTGGAAAAATTCGATACCTCAGTGCTGACGCAAGCTGCTTTAAATGATGAACTGTCAACAGACATTGAAGCGAGAAAGCAATATGTGATGAAAATGACTAAATTTTCTCAAAATAATATTCAGGGTAGAATAAAATTGGATAAAGCGATGGCAGTTTTCTTCGCCATGCCTTTTGACCCCTCCTGGTCGGTGAAGGTGAATGGCAAAGCGGCAACATTATATCGGGGCAATCTTGGTATGACGGCATTGCCGCTTCCTGCAGGAGAGCACAACATTGAACTCAGCTTTACAAGGCCTTATTGGAGGCTTTCGCTATTCCTTTCGGGTATAGGCTTTTCGGTTTTTGTCGTCGCTTTGGCCTGGTCAATCATTATAAAGCGTAAAAAGAACAAAAAAATATCCGAAGAAAATCTGTCCGAAAGTTCAGAATAGTAACAAAAACAAAAAAAATACTAAATTAGCAGCCAAATTCATTAACAAAAACTATAACAGAATATATCAACATGGAATACGGAAATCTTTTGGTTGAAAACCGCGACGGAATCGTAATTGTAACCATCAACAGGCCGAAGGCTCTGAATGCACTGAACAGAGATACATTGAACGACCTGAAGGCATTTTTTGGACAGGATGCGCTGAAAATCCAAGGCCTCAAGGGCGTAGTGCTTACAGGATCGGGTGAAAAATCATTTGTTGCCGGAGCCGATATCAGCGAATTTAACGGTTTGGATGCACAAGGCGGATTAGAAATGTCGCAAAACGGACATGATATCTTTTTCCTGATTGAGCGTTTTCACAAACCAGTGATTGCTGCTGTGAATGGTTTTGCATTGGGTGGTGGTTGCGAACTGGCTATGAGCTGTCATATGCGTATTGCCGGTGAAAAAGCCCGCTTTGGTCAACCCGAGGTGAATCTGGGTATTATTCCAGGCTATGGCGGCACCCAAAGACTGATTCAATACATTGGTAAAAGTAAAGCGATAGAACTACTGCTTACTGCCGATATGATTGGCGCGGAAGAAGCCTATCGTCTTGGCTTGGTAAACCATGTTGTACCTGCAGGCGAAGAAGTGAACAAAGCCATCGAAATTTTAACAAAAATAGCCGCCAAGGCGCCCATCGCCATTGAGAAAATTATTGAATGCGTGAACGCATATTTCCCGACGGAAGGCTTCAACAGAGAGGTGATTGAATTCGCTAATACCGTTAAAACTGAAGATTTTAAAGAAGGCGCAGCTGCCTTTTTGGAGAAGAGGGTTGCGGATTTTAGGGGGAAGTAATTTTCTTTAGGTAGGAGGGACTAGGGACTAGGTCATTTCTAATTTATTGATGTGCGGATGAGATGATTTGATAATTTATTACATAATTATTAGGTTATCTCATTTTTGACAATCATTTTCTCTAGGTACTAGGTTTTTAATAGCCAATGATTTAGTATCCAGTTTTTCTTTAGGGACTAGGTAATAGGTTCAAAACTAGCTTCAGAGAAGTGTTGCCCTAAAATTTCATAGATGATTTGACCTCTTTGCAGCCCCATCGGGGCAATATTTTTGTAGCCTTTGGCGAAAAAAATGGAAAGAGCTCCATAGGAGCGGCATTTAATTAAAATGACTCGTCCTAAAAAAGGGTAATCAAAATGGCACCCCTACAGGGTTCTTTTTCCTCGCAGCTTACGCTGCTACAAAAATGTCGCTCCTCTGGAGCTGTAACTGAACTAATTTGTCTTTTGTTAAAACATTAAATGGATGTAAAAGGTAAATAATACACCCGTATGTCATTTCAAAGATAACATAACACTAGGTACTATTAAAATAGCAAACAGCAACTTGCTTTGCGCTTCTTTGCGTAGTAGATTATATACGTGCTTTTCGTGCTCTGCGTAATATAGCTATAGAAGAGGAAAGAATGAAAGAGGAAAGAGGAAAGAGGAAAGAGGAAAGATGAAAGAGGAAAGAGGAAAGAGGAAAGAAACGAAGTTCCGTGAAACGAATGAAAGATTTTCGATTTTCCTAGAAATGATAAGTACTCAATGTTCAATGATAAATACTCAATGCTCAATGTTCAATGAAAGATGTTCAATACTCAATGTTCAATGAAACATGTTCAATCCTTCTTCAGTTTCAATACCGACAATACGGACGAACCCTTGAAAGAGGCCGGAAAAATTGAATCAATAATAATAGAAACATTGGCGATGAGTCGATGAACCAATCGGGCAAAGCCCGGCTTGGGACCTTTCAGTACCGTATTCCGCTCTTTTTTAATACAAAGCAGAATCCTTGCAGGCAGGTAGAGCATTTTGAAGAAAAAACGATTGGCTAAAATTTCTGATCCGATTGCGCTACTCTGCTCACGCATCATTTTCAAATTGTAGCGGCGATAGTGGCCATTGAATTCATCGTAGTTCGACCAGATTTCCTGGCAGGCTGGTACTGTAATGATGAAATGTGTCAAATTGGGGAAATTTTCTTTCAACTCATTCAAAAAAACAGTGGGGTCGGGTAGGTGTTCAATTACATCGAAAAGGGTGATGATTTTGACTGAATGTCTGAAATCTTCGGGCAAGGTATTGGCATCGACACCAATTTGTATAAATTCTTTCATATCATCGAGCACAGGCACCTGATCGGCCAGTTCCACACCCCAGCAGTCGATTCCATGATGGCGGAAATAGCGCAACACATCGCCACGTCCACAGCCAACTTCCAGAATTCGGTCGCCTGGCTTACAATGCTTTTTGACAACTTTTAGCAGGGTCTTGTTTCTGGCAATTTGCCAATATTGATATTCGATTCCAACAGGATAAAGATGATCGTAATGATCGGCCTGAAATTCAGTTTTAGACATGGCTTTATTTCATTTTTTGAAGAAATTGTTCGTATTGCTCTGCTCTGGAGTCATTGGCCCTGCGATAGACATCGGCAGCAAATTGAATGATATCGCGGCGTTGATTGCCTTCAATCTGCATAAAGTTTTCCAGATATTTGATGGCATATGCATGCTTGCCCTGATTGGAATAAATGGCAGCAAGTTGTTGTAAGCTTGGAGTATAGCGCTCGTTCAATTCCAGCACTTTCAAATGTAGTTTTTCGGCTTCATCCAGCTTGTTTTGGCTTTGCAGACCAACTGCTTTCATATACAAGCCATTGTCCCAATTAGGAACAAGTGCAAGTGCCTTATCCAATATAACTGCGGCACTATCGAATTTTGCCATGCTCAGGTAAGCCTGTCCCAAACGAAGATAGGGCAATTCACTATCGGGATGCAAGGCAATTTCTTTTCTGAGCAAATCAATTGCTTTAGGAATATCTCTGACTTTCATAGCCTGCTGTGCTTCGTAGGCATAGTAGAGACTATCCTTGTAAATTGTCAACACAGGAACATTATTGGCTTTTACATTATGAACAGCATAGGAATTAACCGGCCATTTTCTGATTGCCTGCTGCTCGGGCGCCACAAATCGAGAGATAAAGAGGGCATAATCCCATTTCTGGTCATCTCTATTGTAATATTTAGAGTAAAGCAATTTTATTTTTTTGCCGAATTTTTTTGAGTAGCAATAGGCAACATAAACTGAGTTGGTGGTTACCACAACCGGATTGGCCTCCGTGGCATTTTTGAAAACATCTTCTTTTTCAAGATATTCCATGCCCTGCTTGAGACTTGTTCCCCAATAATCCAGTTCGAATTTACCAAAGGCACCGTTTACACCACCAATGATAGGATTGAAATAAACATAGGGCAGATGTGGATTTCTGGCGATGAAGATAGCAGGTTCTAAAAGTAAAAGGGCAATGAGTGCGCTAAAACCATAGCTAAATGCCTTTTTTGCCGGCAAGGTTCTTACCAGTCCAAACCAGCCAAGAGTGGCCAATACCACCATCGGCGGATAAGAGAAATAAAGGTGTCGCCAGCCATCGTACAATGTCGATTCTTTGTAAATAACATAAAAAATTGGAAAAATACAGGCAAAAACCACCAGATGTAGCGGATTCACCGTGTAATCTTTCAGAATCTTTCCAATAAAGGGCAAAAATAGCGCAAGGCCTATCAGCACGGCAATTGGAATGGTATAAAGCATCCAAACAAAGGAATAATACCAGGGACAGCTCTGCGCCCAAATCATTCCACCATTAAATAAAAGTTTAATATTTACACCACGTTTCGACATTTCAGAGAGAGCCTCGAAGGGATGGCGCAGTGGATCGACTAAACCGAAAGGCCAGAAAAGCATGGCTAATAAATATCCGGCTACAACTGCCAGAAGAGCGTATTTTGCAATATTGAACAGCCTATTGGTATTGCCCAGGGCCGAGCCCAAACCATAACGGCGCCAGAGCTCAATGCCAATAAACATGGCCAGATAACCAATGAGTAGTAAACCTCCAACACGTGTACTTATGGCAAGCCCAATGCCCAGGGCAAGCCCGATAAGCGTACTTCTCTTGGGTTTTTCCATTTCGCCAAGCAAAACAGCGCTGTAATAAACCGAAATGATATAGCCTGCCGCAAAAGGAATATCCTTGGGATTCATCAGTGAATCTCCCAGGAATCTGGGCGAGAAAAACATCAGCGCCAAGGCCAAAAATCCCATATACCAGCCACCTATCAGTCGGGCTAGCAAAGCAGTAAAGAGCATGGCCAAAAAGCCTAGTGTGGCATTGAAAACATGGCGAACACTATGATATGCCTCTGACGAAGGATCGTTAGTACCTAAAGCTGCATTCGCAACAGTAGAGCTGAAATCGAAAAATCCGCCATAAAAATGCATCGAACCTTTCTCGGGGGCATAGTTCAGGGCAGTAGTATCATTGCCCATTGTGCTGTAAAATTTATAGAGCGCCTGTGCGTAATCGTTCTGGTATTTATCGTCCTCGTTTACCCCTACATTGATCGACATAAAAGCCATGGTCAGGAACATGAGCAGGGCAGTGCCGATAAAAATTTTCCTCAGCAGACTGTCATGTGGCGTGCTGGTATCGATGGGCTTTGGCAGTTCCTTCAGTACTTGAGTGGCTTTTGGCGCATACTCAGGCTTTGATTCCTTTTTTACTTCAGGTTTTTTTATTTCATTGCCGCTTTTCTGATCTTTGAGGGGCTTCTTTTTGGACATATCGCTTGCTTTTTGTGGATTGTTTTTTGCTAAACAGCCTCGAGGCACAATTATCATCCAAAAATAGATAATCTTATTTAATTTTTTCAAATGCAGCGCTTAAAAGTAAGAGTCTCATAATTTGGACTGATTTTTCAAGAGCTTTGTGTAGCTTTGCATTCAATTTAATTGGCATAGAAAATGGACATCATCAATAAATATTTTCCGCATTTGGATGAGCTGCAAAAGCAGCGTTTCGAAAAACTCGACCAACTGTACCGCTATTGGAACGAGCAGATTAATGTCGTGTCGCGCAAGGATATCGACAACCTGTACACGCATCATGTGCTGCATTCGCTGGCCTTGGCCAAGGTGCTGACCCTGCAGCCTGGCGCAAAAATTATGGATTTGGGCTGTGGTGGTGGTTTTCCGGGTATTCCTTTGGCTATCATGTTTCCCGAAACGGAGTTTCTGCTGGTCGATTCTATTGCCAAAAAAATAAAGGTCTGCGGAGAAGTAGCCATTGCCCTTGAGCTCGACAATGTTCGTGTAAAAGCCGATCGTGCCGAAAATGTCAAGGAAAAATTCGATTTTGTGGTAACCCGTGCTGTTGCCACTGCCGATAAACTTCATAGCTGGGCGAAAAACGCAGTGCTGACGAAATCGAAACATGCCATGCCCAATTGTATCTGGGCCTACAAGGGGCTCACCAATCTGAAAGAGGAATTGGCTCTGCTACCCAAAGGTGTTTACAGCGAAGTTTTTCCAATGAAGGATTTTTTTGAGGAGGAATTTTTCGAGACGAAAAGCTTGGTTTATATAGGGTAGATGGCAGAAATTAGAAATTAAAAGTTTTCAACTTTATAATCTGTAATATTTCTTTTGGCGCTGTCGAAATTTACGCCGATTAGAACTAATTCTTTATCCTTTTTGCAATAGCGCTCTGCATATTTTTTCTCGTGAATTTGAGCCAAGGCTAAATCGGCACTGCTGTCGATTTTAAATTCGAAGATGACCACCAGATCGTCGGTTTCAAGTACGGTATCAATTCTGCCATTGTTGCTCATTAGTTCCGAGAGCACTAAATTCCCTGTCAGCGTAAGTGTAACATGCACCAAAGAGTGATAATAGGCCTCATTGCTGTTGAAAATCTGATAAGGAACAGTTGAAAAGACATGATTTAAAACCTCAAAAAACTCGGGCCATGTTCTATTCCAAAGTGCGTCCTGTATTTTTATGATGACATCGCTGCTCAACAGC
>CANETR010000126.1 GCA_947441325.1 Saprospiraceae bacterium | reverse complement strand
TAGCCACCACCAAACCATACGCCATAGGTAAAACGGTTTACCCCAGTTTCTGTTCCCAGACCCACCAGCTGATACTTTACCGTATAATTCATGGTAACTCCTATACCATAATAGGCTAAACTCTTTTCCTGAAGTCTGAATGCACCTTTGCCAATCAATCCCAAGGATATGTTATGAAAAAGATTGGAAGGAATTTTGATTTTATTATTAGACTGATCGTAAATAAAGACATTTCTAAATGTTGATCCTTTGCGATGATAACCCAACTGTGCCTGAAAACTGCTTCTTTGAGCTATGCCACCTTTTTGTTTCCAGCTGCCCATCGACTCTATAAAAATATCCCCATGATATGAGATGAGCCCATTGCGTTGAAACCCATTCCAATTCTGTGTGGCAATAGTAGGGCCGCCTTTAAATCCGTAAGCAAAGCCTCCGCCGCCAACTGCGCTGCTGTTAGGGACAATGTCATCCTGCGCCCATAGGTTCAGGGATTGTATCAGAACAAATATTAAGAATAGCTTTTTCATATTTATTTCAAATTATAAAGCTAAGATAAGCCTTTTTTACAAATTAAGAAGGAAGCGTTTCGAAGTAGAAATTTTACCATAGTCTAATTCCTCCCTTCTGTCCTCTAAATTAGCAAAGCGATTGTTTACTTGACTGCTTTCAACCTACTTCCCAAAATCATAGCGATGACTGTAAGGCCAACAGCCAGATAACCGACAAAATGATAACCACTAATGGCTTTGACAGTAGAATCTTGAACCGCAATTTCCGTCACTATAGAACCACTGATTGTTGCAGCCAATCCTGCAGAAAATTGCTGCATTGCGGTATTTATACTCACAAAACCTGCTCTGTATTTAGATTCAACGCTCGAAACCACCATAGTTGTTGATGGGATAATTCTCCCGCTTATAAAAATAAAGAAAGTTGTTGTTGCCAGCAAAGCCAATGACATAGAAACTGCCGGCAAATGCGTAATTAATAATAGTGGAATGGCAGAGAAAGCTGCAAAAATCAAAAATAGTTTTTTGTGACCATATTTATCGGCTAATCTTCCTATTATTGGTCCTGTCACCAGTGTGCTCAATCCTCCACACAAATAAATGTACACCAATTGAATTTGACTAAATCCAATATTAGCGACCATATAGGGACTCAAATAAGGAATGATCATAAATTGTCCAAGCACCAAAGCCAGACTCATACCTAAAGCTGTCAGTTGGTTCTTATTGCGTAAAACTCTTGTAAAAACTTCGAAATAAGCGCCTGAACTTTTAGTGAGTTGCGCTACACTTTCTTCAATTTTTTCTTTTTTGGGTACAAAGAAGTAGATACCAAACCAAAGTGGCAAACTTAGTATTACAATAACAAAAAATGGCCAGTTCCAGTCGCCCAGTGAAGCCAGATAAATGCCAAAAGGCACTCCTAATGCTGCTGCAGCCGAGAAAGCACTCATCACCACGCCCATAGCTCCTGCCCTCTTTTCAATAGGAAAAGTATCGCCTACTGTCGACAATATAAGTGCATTTAGCACCCCGCCGAATATGCCTGTCAGCATACGTGCTAAAACAAGGGTTATATAGCTGTTAGACATTCCGCACACAAGGGTTCCTAACATAAAACCTAGATAAACAATAAGTAAGGTCTTTCTGCGGGGCAATTTGTCAATAAATAATGCCGATAATAAGACAGCTACACCTGCGCTGATAGTATAGGAAGCTACCAAAAAGCCAAATTGCTGCGCTGATATATCCAATGTTTTCATGAGTAGAGGCCCCAATGGCATCATTACCATGAAATCCATGATATGTGTAAATTTTGCACCTGCCAAAGATGCAAGCAACAATTTTTCCTGACGCTTATAGGGCATTTGAATATATCTCTAATACAAATTAAAAGATTCTGAACAAAGGCAGCTAAGAATAGTTGATAAAAAATTCTATGATTCCTTTTCAAATCATGCAAATAAAGTTATTTTTAAGCATTCTCCCGATTTTAATTCAGATTTATTGGAATTAAACAATCAATTTAATTTATAAAACATTGATAATCTAAAATCAATTATGAAAGGAATCATCTTAGCCGGCGGCTCGGGTACCAGACTTTACCCATTGACCATTGCAGTAAGTAAGCAACTTATGCCGGTTTATGACAAACCAATGATATATTACCCCCTGTCTACGCTGATGTCGGCAGGCATTAAAGAAATTCTGATAATTTCTACTCCTTACGATTTGCCAAATTTTAAAAAACTTCTTGGTGATGGTGCCGAAATTGGTTGCAAGTTCAGTTATGTCGAGCAGCCTAATCCGGAAGGAATTGCTCAGGCCTTTATACTTGGCGAGGAATTTATAGGCGACGACCATGTAGCACTAATCCTTGGTGATAATATTTTTTATGGCAGTAAGCTCGATGAACAATTGCTTCAAGCTTCGAAAAACGATGAAGGTGGTGTTATTTTCGCTTATCCGGTTTCCGATCCTGAGAGATACGGAGTAGTTGAATTTGACCCACATGGCAATGCTATCTCCATTGAAGAGAAGCCTGCAGAGCCAAAATCGAATTATGCTGTACCTGGCATCTATTTTTATGACAATTCGGTAGTGGAAATTTCTAAAAATCTAAAACCAAGCCCCCGGGGCGAATTGGAAATAACTGATCTAAACCTTGAATACCTTAAACGTCAACAACTTAAGGTTATGAATATGGGGCGTGGCGTTGCCTGGCTCGATACTGGAACCATCACCTCGCTCATGCAGGCTGCCCAATTTATTGAGGTCATTGAACAAAGACAGGGTTTAAAAATAGGGTGTATTGAGGAAATAGCCTATCAGATGGGCTTTATCGATGCAACTCAATTGGAAAAACTAGGTGAAAAATACAAAAAAAGTGGATATGGCGAATACCTGCTTCGCCTGCTGAAAATGGGCTACTAGCTGATTTTTTTAAACTTTTTCAAAATTATTTGTTGTTTTTGAAAATTTAGGTTTAAAAATTGCTAGAAAAGGCTATTTTTACTCTGCAAACAAATGAATCGTCTTATTAAATCATCTTTAATTTAATTTAATAGCAATGGATATTTTAAAACAGAAGTTTGCCGAAAAAGCTGCAGCGCTTTTTCAGGAAAACAAAGAACTTCTCAAAAACCACGGGCATGTTAAGCTCTGTGAAGTAACTATAGATCAGGCATTCAAGGGAATGCGCGACATTAAATGTATGATTTGGGAACCATCAGAACTCGATGCCAATGAAGGTATCCGCTTCAGAGGTTATTCCATCAATCAACTCAGGTCTTCCCTGCCACGTATTCCAAACGGTAAGGAACCTATGCCAGAAGGTCTCTTTTGGCTTATGATGACAGGTGATATTCCAACAAATGAAGAAGCTTATTGGGTATCTGCTGAATGGAAAAAGCGTGCCGATGTACCACAACATGTTTTTGACATGCTTGAATCTATGCCAAAAACTACGCATCCAATGACGCAGTTCTCCATGGCTATCCTTTCTTTACAAATTGATTCTATCTTTGCAAAGAAATATGATGAGGGCATGCCTAAAGAGGAATATTGGGACGCTTACTACGAAGATAGTATGAACCTGATTGCAAAACTTCCCAGAATTGCTGCCTATATCTACCGTCGCTCTTTCCACAATGACAATCATATTGCACCCGATCCAAATCTTGATTGGGGTGGCAATTATGCACACATGTTGGGTAATTCAGACGACCCTATGTTCAAAACGCTTATGCGTCTGTATTTGACTATTCATGCTGACCATGAAGGTGGTAATGCCTCTGCACATGCTACACACTTGGTTGGTTCAACACTTAGCGACCCTTACTATAGCCTTTCTGCCGGTATCAATGCCTTAGCTGGACCTTTGCACGGTTTGGCCAATCAGGAAGTTATCAAATGGATTTTAGAAATGATTGATGATTTGGGTACCAACACACCTACAAATGATGAACTTTCTGAATATATCAACAGAACACTTTCTGAAGGCAAAGTAATCCCTGGATATGGACATGCTGTATTGCGTCAGCCAGACCCAAGATATATTGCCCAACGTCATTTTGCTGAAGAATATATCAAAGAAGATCCAATCGTTAATATTGTATGGAGACTCTTCACTATTGTTCCGCCAATCCTTCAGGATCTTGGTAAGGTTAAAAACCCTTGGCCAAATGTTGATGCGCATTCAGGTGCCTTGCTTATGCACTATGGCATGAATGAGTTCAGCTATTATACTGTTCTTTTTGGCGTTTCTCGCGCCTTAGGTGTTTTGGCAGCAGGTATCTGGTCGAGAGCATTGGGAATGCCATTGGAGCGCCCTAAATCATTGACTTCTAAAGCGGTCAAAAAATTCTTAGAAGAAAAAGCAGCAGCTGACATCTTGAAGCAAACTAGCTAATTTTCAAAATATCATATACAACCCCGTTTCTTCACTAGATTCGGGGTTTTTTATTTTGTAGTAAATCCTAATTTTAATAAATCATCCCAAAAATCAGGATATGATTTTGCTACTACATCCGCATCGTCGAATTTTATAGTTCCATATATCAAAGCCAGGGCTGCGAATGACATAGCCATTCTGTGATCCTTATATGTTTTTATTTGCTTTGGATTTGCATTCTTATCAATTCCTTTTTTGATAATAATTGTTTCATCATCAGCATCAATTTCTGCGCCCAGGGCTTCCAATTCATTTTTTAGGGCAGCAATGCGGTCAGTCTCTTTTATTTTAAGTGTTTTAAGCCCTTTTAGTGTTGATGGGATATTCAATGCCGCACAAATAACTGTTATAGTTTGTGCCAGATCCGGACAATTTGTAAAATCATATTCGAAATTAGAAGGAATTTTTCTATTCCGGTTACTAATTAAGACTGTTCCATTCGCCTCAAATTCAGTACTTATACCAAATTCATTCATTATCTCCGCTATTCTTGAATCCCCTTGGATACTATCCTGGTACAGGGTTTTTAACCTGATGTTTATGCTCTTATTAGAAATTGCCGCAATTGAATAATAATAGGATGCCGCCGACCAGTCTGATTCAATGGCATAAGATATTGGGTTGTATTTACCAGATTTTACAGTGAATGAATTATTTTCTTTATATACTATCTGCCCAAAATATTCCATCAGACTAATCGTCATATCTATGTATGGCTCCGAAACTACTCCATTCGAAATGTTTATTTTTAAACCATTTGGCAAACAAGGCCCAATCATTAGCAAGGCAGAGATGTATTGACTACTCACGGATGCATCAACGCTTATTTCATTGGAATAATCATCAAAATTACCACTACTGATCGATAAGGGGGGATATCCAATTTTAGCTGAATAACTAATTTTTGCTCCCAAAGAATTTAGCGCATCTACCAAAACTGCTATAGGTCGCTGAAACATCCTTGCACTACCTGTAAGAAAATGTTTGCCAGGTTTCAAAGCTAAATATGCCGTCATAAATCGAAAGGCGGTTCCAGCATCTCCGGCATCCAAAATCAGATCATTGCTATTTTTTAGCAAGCGACTCATAATGGCAGTATCGGAGGCTTTTGACAGGTTATCAATTTCAGTTTCTTTTTTTGACAAGGCCTGAATTAAAAGTACTCTATTGCTGATACTTTTTGACCCATTTAAACTTATCAATGGGCACTGCTGCGAGGATGATTCTTTAAAACTAAGTTTGAGTGAAGGCATATTTGCTTTCTTATAGGTACAAAGGCTTCTTTTAATATATCTAAAAACTTAAACAATTCTTAGCTTCTACCTGCTGCGACAATTACTGATAAAATCATTTAAGAAAAGTCGTGCAGTATGTTTGTTGTCCAAGCCTCAGGAGCTTGTAGAAACAGTTCCTTGGTTCTAGGCCAAATTTTTTTGAACAATTCAGACTTTCGGTAATCGTCCAAATGCGCTTCAGTTGTCCAATGACTGTAAGAAAAAATTATATTCGGCTGATTTTTGTCCTGCAAAACCTGAAGATATTGACAGCCTGCTGCATTTCGAATTTGCAACTTATACTCTTCAAAAAAATTAATAAAAACTTCGGTGCTTTCGGGTCTGAAAGTCATTTTGACAATTCGAACAAACATATAATTAGATAATTTTCTTTAATTTACAAAAATACAGTATTGAAACAATACAAATCTAGCGCTGACCTTATTCGTTAATTTGATAAATTTAGAAAAAAAACATACATAAATCTCATAATTTTTCTTATTTTTATATTGAATACAACTGCAATCCAATTTAAAACCAATAATTGCATTCAGCTGAATATTAATAATTCCAAACACTATATGACCTCAGATAATTCAGTTTTACAGGAATACCTTAAACAGTTTTTCGGATTTAATAAATTTAAAGGTAACCAGGAAGCAATTGTACAGAGTGTGCTAGATGGTAAAGATACTTTTGTTATAATGCCTACCGGCGGTGGAAAGTCATTATGCTATCAACTTCCTGCCATGATTCTTGAGGGTAC
>CANETR010000125.1 GCA_947441325.1 Saprospiraceae bacterium | reverse complement strand
TTTTTTAAGAAAGCGCAAACAGTACCTGCGTAAAAACAAGCATTTTGAGCGCATCAATCACTATCTCAGCCAGATAATTCTGGCTGCTGCGATGATGTTGCTTTGTGTTTTGATTGGCATTGTAGGCTTTATGTCTATAAGCGGGTACAATCTTATGGACGCATTCTATATGACCGTTATCACGATTTCGACTGTAGGCTATGGTGGGATTCAGCCATTGGGTTTTTGGGGTAGAATGTTTGCGTCCTTTCTCATTTTAACCAATATTGGTATATTTACTTATGCTATTTCAATATTGTCACGATTCCTGTTGGAAGGCGATCTCAGAAAAATGTTGGAAGATTATAAGGTTTATAAAAAAATACAAAAATTGAAAAATCATACCATCATCTGCGGATTTGGACGACACGGAAAAGAAGTCCTGGCAGAAATGATTAAATCAAAGAATCCTTATGTTGTTGTAGAGCCAGATGCCGACAAGGTTAAATTTCTGCGCGATTCAGGCTATTTCTTTATTGAAGGAGACGCGACACATGATCATACGCTGAAAGAAGCCGGAATTGAAGACGCGAAAGCGATTGTCATCACCTTTGGCGAAGATGCTTTTAATGTTTACACGGTGCTTACGGCCAGGCAGTTGAATCCAAAACTAAGAATTGTCACAAGGGCATCGAGTCATGAGGCTGAGAAAAAACTATATCGCGCCGGCGCAAATCATGTGGTTATGTCGGAGGTAATTGGTGGCGTTTATATGGCTACCTTGGTATTTCAGCCAAGAGCTGCTGAATTTTTTCAACTCCTTTCCAGCATAGGCGAAGACGCAACCATACAATTCAAAGAAGTATCTTACCGTAATTTGAAATCAGAATTCAGAGACAAATCAATCAGAAACCTAGACCTGAGAACACATACCGGACTGAATATCATTGCACTGAAAAAGCCGGATGGCAAATATGCTGTTAATCCCGACCCCGAGATAGTAATTTCAAAGGGGATGAGTCTTATTGTTTTGGGGGATAGTGATCAAATGTTAAAATTTGAAGCAACAGCACTTGCTCCTCAGGAATAATATGTGCCCATTTCATGTAATAGCTTACAAAACCTACTCTTGTGGCTGATCGTAAACTTATTCATTTACTATTCCCCAATTTGAATTGGACATCAGTAAACATTAAATATGGTATGCCCTGGTTTTTAAGAAACAGCTTCGCTGCAGCTGTTGTTCTGCCAAATACATTCAGCCGAAAGAAAATTAACATGCACCTGAGGCATAAAAGTGATGAAAACAACCTATCACTTATTTTCCATGAAGCTGTACATGTTCTACAGCATCAGCATCTTGACAAGCAATGGCCTTATAGTTTTGGTTATATTCGCTCGTTTATGTGGCATTATCTTGCATGGTCAATAGCATTATTCCTAAAAGGGATTTTTAAAGAGAAATTGAAACTCAAAAAAGCACTTGAATTTGCATATAATAATCATCCAATGGAAATAGAAGCTTATAGAAAAGAAGCTATTTTTTGGGATGCCTACAAATTAAGCGGTGAAAATCTTAGTCCGATAATTTTTATACAGTTATACCCCGGCTTAATCACCACAAAATGCGATTACAGCCAAAAACCACCTAGATTTGCATTTGTAATATCAATAATTCTTTCAATACTGATTCAAATATTGAAACCATTGCTCGATATATTTATGCTTATATCAGATCTAATTTGGGCTATTTTTAGAAAGAATACTCAGTGACCTTGCTTTTTTATGACCTTAACACTGCTCCTTACAATTGCTTTAATCGCTTTTTTTGCATCAACTGTAAAATCTGCAATCGGTTTTGGCGAGGGTCTAGTAAATATGGCTTTTCTGGGTTTTATTCTTCCACTTAACATCTGCGGACCCTATGTATCGATTATTTCAGTCTGTGGAAGTTTTTATATTGTGATAAGGGAATGGAAAAAAATTGAACTTAGAAATGTGGCCATAATGGTGTTGGGTTCACTTTTATTGGTCCCTTTGGGCATCTATATTGCATCAATTTTAGATACTAAAATCATGAAAATGTATCTTGGTATTTTTATAACTGCATTTTCAGTTTTCAGCCTCTTAAACCCTAAACTGGGAAGCCTAAAAGACAATAGATTTGGTATTTTATTTGGCAGCATTGGTGGATTTTTGGCGGGGGCTTATAATATTCCCGGACCTCCGGTAGCAATTTACGGCACTATGCGCAGATGGACTTCTGCAATATTCAGATTAAACCTTCAGGCCTATTTCGCATGTACATCATCCATAGTGCTTATCGGGCATATCGTAAAAGGAAATCTTAATCAGACTGTATTCCTGATTTGCTCAATTGCATTGCCCGCAGTAATGATTGGTATTTTACTTGGAAAAAAATAAATAGCAGGCTTACCCATCCAGGCTTGTTTAAAAAAATCATATATTCGATATTGTCAATTGTGGGTTTAAGTATGGCATTATCCTAAAATTAAATTGTGAAAAAAATATATTGTACGGTTACCAATGATCTGAACTACGACCAAAGGATGCAACGTATCTGTAGCAGCTTATCAAATGCTGGTTTTGATGTAACGCTTCTAGGTCGAAAACTAAAAGATTCGAAGCCTTTGTCTGAATTTAATTTCAAACAGAAGCGGATTCGCTGTTTTTTCACAAAGGGTAAGTTTTTTTATTTGGAATATAATATCCGGCTATTTTTTTTCTTCCTATTTCTACGCAAATACGATGCAATATGTGCTGTTGATCTTGATACTATCTTGGCTGCAACTTTAGCTACTAAAATCAGAAGGAAAAAACTTATTTATGATGCACATGAATATTTTACAGAAGTACCTGAATTGATTGGAAGACCCCGAATTCAAAGAATTTGGTCAAAAATTGCTAAGTTTTGTATTCCAAAGGCTGATCTTGCTTATACAGTTTGCAGCAGTTTGGCAGAGGAATTCGATAAAAACTACAATAAAAAATTTGAAGTAATCAGAAATTTACCGAAATCATCAAAAGAAGATCTTGAGACACAGATAGAAAAAAGCGCTGATGAACCAATCATACTCCTGTACCAAGGAATGCTCAACGATGGTCGAGGTTTGGAGGAGATGTTGGATGCTATGCAGGAATTTGATGCAAAGAAAGTTCAATTTTGGATTGTAGGCGAAGGTGATTTATCTGATGTTCTTAGAAAAAAAGCTCAAGAACTAAAGCTTGGCGAAAGGGTAAAATTCCTTGGTTTTATAAAACCTCTTGAATTAAAGTCAATTACCCAAAAGGCCGACATAGGTATTAATCTATTAAAAAACAAGGGGTTGAACTATTATTACTCACTAGCCAATAAATTTTTCGACTACGCAATGGCAGAAAAACCCAGCATATGCATGGATTTCCCTGAATATCGAAAACATTGCAATGAATATCAGACAGCCTTACTTATTCCAGATTTGACCAAGGAATCTATTTTGAACGCTATCAATACTTTGTTGAATGAGCGCGCATTATTCCTCGAAATAAAGGCCAATTGTAAAATTGCAAAAGAAATTTGGACCTGGGAAAAAGAAGAAATAAAGCTGAAATCTATTTATCTGGAGCTATTCAGTATTGAAAAAAGGCAGCTGCAATAATGCAACTGCCCCAACCCTATACAACATGAAAAATTAAACTTAAACTATTCAATTACAATAGTTTTAACTTCTTTTGAGTGAACATCTGCCTTTTTTGGAAGCAAAAGTTTTAGAATACCCGCTTCATATTTTGCTTCGATTTTATCTTGTTCAATCTTTCCTTCCGGCAAGGTGAAGTTTCTTTTGAAAAACATATAACCGAATTCCTTTTTGCTGTAATTCTCGGAATGTTCATTTTTTTCATCCCTCTTTTCAGTCGAAATACTCAGTAGATTCTGTTCTACTGAAATTTTAAAATCGGATTTTTCCATACCAGGCGCAGCGAGTTCAATTTGATAATCAGCAGGGTTTTCTTTAATGTTGATAGCAGGAGCGGTCATCACTAATTCATTCTGATTTGACAATTTACTGGGATTAAATACATCTCTAAAAAAGTCATCGAAAAACACTGGAAGCTGATTTCTTTTAAGTATCGTTTTCATAAAGATTTAAATTTAATGTGAAATAATAAAAATGATTGTCGACATTCATTTTATTTCAAAGCATATGCCGCAAGACATCATGAAAAGGAAAATAATTTTCACAAAAATTATATTACATTGTATTTCAATTACTTAAATTTTTGCATAAAAATCAAACGATGCAAAACTGAGTGCCATTTTGACATGTCAAATTTTAATTTTAATGCCATTTTGGCATTTTTCTAAATTAAAGCAATTCTATACCTTCAATTTCTAGAGAAATAATAAAATATTTTATAGCTTAGCCTTAGTTATAAACAAATCATGAAATACACCTTTTTGCTTTTTACTTTCTTTTTAGGCCTGCCCAATATAATAAGTGCGCAGGATAATAATCTTTGCTACCTTACCCTTTTCATGACTGCAGATGACGAAAAAGTAGAAAGAGCAAAGTTTTATAACATTGCCAGAGAAAACATAAAGGTTGAATTCAGCCGAATTGTGTTCAAAAATGGCGAAAGCAATTATGGCAAAAGATACTATGCCACCTACAATGCTGATAAAAATGCCTGGACGGCAATTGTCCCAAAGGGCATGTATCGTTTTAGAACACAACACTTAGGTTTTGATAATTTTCGCGAAACGATAGAATGTGAAATGCCTACACTTACCATTAAAAAGACATTGAAAACTTCTAGCCTGCCTTACACATTCGATAAAGGCCAGAAATACGATTACATTCGTGGCGCAATTGAATTTTCAGAGACGATTGTAGTTCATTTCAAATCGGGCACAGCCGATGAAAATAAGGCTTTTTTAGAAAGTTTCCCTCATGAAAAAATTCAGAAAATCAGGTTTATCAACTCCTTTTTATTAACACTAAACCTTGCCAATCAGGAAAGTCTTCCCGAAATTCTGATGCGGGAAACCTATGGCGACGAGCCACTTGCTGAGGGCTTTTATTTTGGAGATGCCGTCACTAAAACCATCGAAAAAATAATAGAAAACCCAAATGTAAATTATGCCGATCCAAGTTTTATTTTCTCAAAAAATAACCTGCAAGTACTTTCGGCCAAAGACTTTTCAAACAAAAACTCGCTGTTAAATGAGCTCAAAAGCCGAAATCCAGACGAAGCATTGAGGTTAAATCCAAATGATTTTAAAAAATCGGATGAACTTATTCAAAAAGAGCTCCGCGAACTGGAGGAAAAGTAAACAAATCTTAACTTTTTTGGTTAAAACAGCAGAACAATCAGTAAAAACATGTCATTAAACAATCTTAAAGGGGTATTGCTTGTAAACCTGGGTACTCCCGACGCTCCTACCCGCTCAGCTGTTCACCGTTACCTGGCCGAATTTTTAACAGATGGCAGGGTCATTGACATCAATCCAATTGCCCGTAATATATTGGTGAGAGGTATTATAGCTCCTCTAAGATCAGGAAAATCTGCCGCAGCATACAAGATATTATGGACCAAAGAGGGTTCACCATTAAAGGTTTTTGGATATAGCCTCAAAGAAAAAGTTCAAAGCCAACTCGGAGACGAATACATGGTAGAATTGGCCATGCGCTATCAGCAGCCATCTATTGCAGATGCAATAAAAAAATTGATGAAAGCGGGCGTTAGCGAGGTTATTGTAATGCCTTTATTTCCACATTATGCCTCGGCTACAACCGGTTCGGTTCATGAAGAAGTGATGCGAATCTATTCAAAAGAGCAGGTTATTCCAAAGCTAAGATTTATCAATTCCTATTATGACCATCCAAAGCTGATTGAAGCCTTTTTGGAAAGAGCAAAAGAACATAATTTAGATGATTATGACCATATTCTATTCAGTTACCACGGCCTTCCTAAGAGGCATTTAGTAAAAGGTGATCTAAGTGGCACGCATTGCATGAAAAAGGAAAATTGCTGCAACAGTATTTGCGAGAGCAATAAATACTGCTACAGCGCACAGTGTTATGCAACAACACATGCTATTGCCGATGCACTAAGTATTGACAAAGATAAATACAGCATTTGTTTTCAGTCGAGGTTGGGACGTGATCCATGGTTGGAACCTTACACCAGCGATATCCTAAAGAAACGTCGTGAAGCCGGCGACAAAAAAATATTGGTTTTCTGTCCGGCCTTTGTTGCTGATTGCTTGGAGACAACTGTAGAAATTTCGCATGAATATGCCGAGGAATTTGAAAAAATGGGGGGCGAACATTTAGAACTTGTCGAGGGATTGAACGATTCTCCTAAATGGATTGAGGCTGTTTGCGAGATAATTCACGAAAACAGTAAATAAGAAAAAGCCATTCTATTCAACAGAAAAGAATGGCTTAAAAATATAAAAAAACTCAACTATGCAAATTCAATAAGCACCTGTCCCTTTTCTACTGCACTTCCCTGCTTTACTTTGATAGTTTTTACT
>CANETR010000124.1 GCA_947441325.1 Saprospiraceae bacterium | reverse complement strand
GCATTGAATCCGCCTCCAATCTTTGCATTCAAAAGCCGTTCTTCAGGAGCAGTTTTTGTGATAAAGTTGATGCTTCCTCCTATAGCATCGGCTTCAATATCAGGAGTCAAAGCCTTCGAAACTACTATATATTCTATTAGTTCGGTTGGAAAAATATCAAATGCGAGGGTTCTTGAATCACCATCCTCATCAGCTACTGGCATACGATCACCATTGATAAGAGAAGAAGACCAATCGCGAGGGGTTCCTCTAACTGAAACATAACGTCCCTCCCCTTGATCTTTTTCTAAGTTTACAGAGGGCACTCTTTGCAGAGCTTCAGCTGCATTTTTATCAGGCAATTTACCAATACCACTTGCAGCAATAACATTCACTATCCTATTTGAATACTGTGTCATATTTAACCCCTTTGCCTCGCCTTCTTTCATGCTAGCTCTTACAATCACTTCACCTGAAATTTGCGCTTCTTCCTTAAGATTTATTCTACCTAAGTTGATTGTTTGTCCACTATCTATCTTGATTTTAACAAATATTGTTTCATAACCAATAAATGAAAAAGTAAGTGTTTGCTCACCTTCCGGAATTTTTAAAAGACTGAAATTACCATCAATATCGGTAGTAGTACCAATAGCATTATTATCTTGTAAAAAAACTGTAACGCTAGGCAACGCATTATTTTCTTGATCTAATACGTTTCCAGATATCATCGTAATTTGACCTAAAACCTGACTTACAGAAAATATTGCGATAGCAATTATAGAGTATTTCAAGAAATTGAACATCACAATTTATTTATTTCCAACATTAGAAATTCCGGGACATTTACCACATGAACCATCGCAAAATGCAGCGTGTGGCATATTAGTTCCGTATAAGCTAGTTTTATCCTTCTGAAACATTAGCGTCATTGGAATACTTCTCAATTGACGACATGCTATTACCCCTTTGTCGAAAACGGCCTCAGAAAATAAAATTTTATTTTGAAGCCCGTAAACATGTTTTAGATACATGTATTTTTTAACGGCAGTTCTTAATAAATCTTCAGCACTGATATGATCGACTTCATTCCCATTTCTTCGCTCTATATTGTATTGCTTGATTACATCTTCAAATCTTATCAATATTGAATCATGCAGCTCTTTAGCTCTTTCATCGCTCAGAACTAATTTAGGAGTTGTATCAGATTCTACTAAATCAATTTCTTGTGCATGACTATAATTTAGTAATAATGTTAAAACAATTAGTATATTGAAAAATCTCATGTAATCATATTTAATTGCATCAAAATGATAAATCACGCAAAGAAAAATTATTAATGTTATTAGGCAATATTTTCAATATAAAATTATCATTAAGAATAAAATAATACTTTTAAAATTATAAATATTAGCAAAATTCAAATTATTAAATTCCTTAAAAAATGAAAATTTTAACAACAATTCTTTAGTGAGTCCCCATCAAATTAAAAGTACAAAATGCGGTATATTTCTCCTGTTGCCGACAAATAAAAATGAGTAAATAGATTTTTTAAAATTCTGTTCTCACTAAATTTCTTTTTGCTGTCCTATAATTACACATAATTATTTTCAAATTTTACGGGCGAATAAAACTAAATTTTCACAGCTTTTGTTCTTTTAAAAAAGCCCCAAATAATGAAAACAATAGCCCTCATTTTTCTACTCTCAATTTCTCAATTATTTGCTCAGCAACAGTCAAAAAATTTGATTGAATTGAGTTTTACTAATCAAAAATTTGCCAAGGGAAAGTTTTTTTTGGCAGTTTATGACAACGAAAATAGCTTTGGAACTCCCGAAAAAGCTGTTTTCCTTAAAACATATTCCGCAAAAATTCCATTCCTTGAAAGTTTTGAACTCGAAAGTGGAAACTATGCCATCGCTGTTTTTCAGGATATAAACAACAACGGCAAACTCGACAAAAACTGGGTTGGTATTCCGACAGAGCCTTACGGTTTTTCAAATGATCCTGTAATCAGATTCTGCCCTCCTTCCTTCAACGACTGTCTATTGAAACTTTCCGGACAGAGCAAGATTAATATTAAGTTGCATTAAAACATTTGCAATAAATACTCCATTCATGCTTGACTAAACTTCTAAACTTTAATAATTAGAAGAATTACTGCTTCAATTAGATTTTTCAATGAAACTTCTTTTTCTAAAGAATAAGAATTATTACCTTCGTTTAATACCCTAACGCTAAAGGGTCGCATCGTTAAATAATTTAAAATACTATATGCAAAAATTAGTTTTTATCGTCTTTGCCTTTTTAATCTTATTCGCCGCCTGTAAAGGTTCAGAAAAATTAGGAAAAAAGACAGCCAAGCTGAATATCGAATTATTGTATAAGGTTTGGGATGTGGACTCAATAATAGTAGGCGGAGGCGGCAAAGCAGCTAGCGGCGCCGATATGGGAAATCCTCAGTATGAATTTACGAAGGAAGGACAACGAATTAAAAGTTTTAAATCGCCTCCTCATTCCGAAGCAGTGAGCTTCTTTGTGAGAAATGACTCGATACACTACAGCTCGGAAAAAGCCTTGCCATCTTCGGCAATCACAGCTTTGACTGACAGTACGCTGGTTTTGAAAAACGAAAAAGCTGTCTGGAAACTTTACATTAAGAAATAAAAAAAAGGCCAAATGGCCTTTTTTTATTTCTTATTTTTAACCTGTCTTTTTGAGACCTGTTCTTTTTTATCTTTCTTGATAGCGATACCATTTGCTTTGAGATATTCTTCTATGAGGCCGCTAACGATATGTCTCATTTCTTTTTTCTCATTTCGCGCGATATTTTTAAGCAGTTCTACCTTTTCTGTATCGAGAACAAAGGTAACTCTTTTGGTTTTTGGATAGCGTTCTGTCTTATCCTGCTCAAACTCCTTTTCAAAATCTTTAAACAGGGTACTTTGCAATAATACTTCAATACCAATAACGCGCTTATTTCCTTTTTTAGCAACACCTCTTTTTACTTCTGTAACAGTAGTACCATCTCCTATTACCTCCTCAATACTGTCTTTAAAAAAGGACTCAAGTCCATCCGAAAAGGATTTTCGGTGAACCTTTTTGATCTTATTTTTTTCTTTTTCCTCCTCAGCATTTTCAGGCAAAGCCACAAGGATATCCATATCATCTGATTTTGTCAGAAATCTTGGATTATCCTGCTTATTGTCTTCATTGAGTGTATGCTCAAATATGTTTGACAAATCATCCGAAAAAGACTTTTTATTATTTTTTGACATTTAGGGCTTATGTAGGTAAAATCAGAAAGTGCTGCAGCTCAATTATTTAGGTATCTTCAAGCTAAATATATTCGTTAAGTTACAAATAATTTTTATATTAGATAGCAATCTTTACTTTTAAATTTTAAAAAATGATCTGACTTCAGTTTAAAATTCGATACTTAAGGAATTAATTGCTCATCTCCTTAATCTGCCGTTTCCACTTCCTCTTCAGGGTTTTCAATATAGGATATGGCATCTTTGGCCATTTTACTCTGAGGAAAATAATTGAGCACCTCCCTGTAACTTTCTAAAGCTTTTTCAGTATCGCCTATATGCCAATAACACAGGGATCGATTGATAAGTGCCATTTCGCGATAACTGATTTTTGAGGCACTTAGCATTAAAATAGCACGATATTTATCTAACCAGGGTTTTTTGTTGAAATAATTCCAACTTTCCTGAAAAGCTAAAGAGGCTGCTTCATAATTTTTTTGCATCAACAAACGAAAGCCCATTCTGTGATCTAATGGTACTATCCTTTGCAAAATTAGAGACAATGCCATGTAGGAAAGGGCTGAAATTAAAAGTCCTAAATCAATTTTTACATTCACCAAGCTTAAAAGATAGGGAAAGAGCACAATTAAAAAAACGTGCAAAAAAAAGGCCCCCCAGTTGACCTGTTTTAATAAATCTGCCATAATTAAAAATATATAATATAATATTTGTTATTAAAAAACTGACTATTCTAGTTTACTTCCACTTCCTCCTCTGCATTTTCATCTCCTATACTTTCGTCCATTAGTGGCATAAATGTTATGAACCATCCACTTATTACCGCAAAACTCAATCCTGACAAAATAGCTCCTGCTGCACCCATACCCACAATAAGCGGAATAGGCGTTGTTGCGTCTGGCAAGGTAGCTGCAAGAAAAATCCACACCATGGCAACAGTTCTTGCAAGCGCATTCGCTATAATCCAATTAGTAGCACCAATGCTATGTTTACGCAAAGTTAACCATTGAAAAAATCCACATAAGGAACCAACAACAACTCCGCTTAAAATAGCCAACACAACTACCCACCATAGTGAAACTTCCTGTACATCGAGATTTTTACTTGGAATCGCTTTAAATACTTGTTTTAGACTATCGGCATCAAAGTTTTCAGTCTGCCCTATATTCTCCGTAGCTGTTTTAGTTAACTCGGCAGGTTTGTTCAATAAAGATGGCAATATACCCAAGGACCAGCAAAGTAGCATAGCAGCTATCGTTCCACCAAGCCATTCACTCATTTTTAAAGTCGTGTATTTTATTTTCAGAACTAAGCACTGCATGGTTCCAAGTACAGCGCCCTGCAAAGCAGCAGAAAGCAACATAACCAGGACATAAATTGTGCCCTGTACAAAATTTTCGGGTGTTCCGGCCAAATAGTGATATGATACAGCAACTGAAGCAGCTAAAGCCATTCCAAAAATATCACCCACAGCATTGTGCAGAATCCATTTCCACCAAAATTGTCTATAAGTAAGTTGCATGCTCCAAGTATTTATTAGCGTTGAAAGCTACTCTCTTTTCCAATCGGGAATAAAATTACTGCCTTGCGTGTATGGCGCACCAAGTTTGAATAGTGCTTCTTCCAATTTAGTAATTTCATCATTCATCGAACGCAGTTCCTTCAGCATACTTTCAAAAATATCGGCCGATTCGTTATAGTGGCGATTTGCTGAGGAAGGAACCGCTGATGTTGCCGACCAGAAATTATCCATAGTGCTTTCAATTCTACTGAGTAGGCCAGGACTAAATGCAAATTCGCGCGATGAAAGGCTAGCGTCGCCATACAACACTATTGCCATTTCCTTTTGTTTGATGCCTAATTCACTAATCTTCTCCAACAGTTTCAAATCTGCATCAGTTGTTTCGTGAATAGCCTTTTGTACATGTTTCAATCTGTTAACCTGCACACTGTAAACTTCGGATGCGCCACGGGCTGCACGACGCATTTTTGCCATTTTTACGCTGAAATCATTAAGCTGTTTCTTATCTGATGCAGCCAGACTAACATTGTTCAAAGCTTTTATGACAAAAGCTGTTTTAGCTGTCAATTCAGAGAGCTTTCCAGCCTGAAATTTATGAAATTGCACATAAAAGGTACCTGGTGCTGCCAGTGCGCCATTTGTAGTACTTTCATATCGACCAGCCGATTTATTCTGCAATTGCACAGGCACAAGTGCTTCGTATCTAAAATCCCAATTCAGTCTATTAAATCCTTTTTGTGGCTTGTCAATTCTTAATCTTCTCACCACATCTCCCTGAGCGTCAGAGATTGTAGCAATGAGATAAGGATTGTTTTCCCAATCTTCTTTATGCAAAGCATCAAGGGTCGGATAAGGCACATCCTTACCATTTTTAACAAGTTCGCTTTCCTTTTTCTTGCGCTGATCTTTGATACTTATTAGTGTTGTATCATTAAAAAGATAGGTAATGACAGCTGCTACTGCTGGATTCTCTGCCCCATAATAAGACTCACCCTGATTGGCCTTTCCGGAAAGTCCCAAGGGTGTTGACTCTATAAACATCCATGCATCTTTGATTGGATAAACTGTCAGACTATTTTTCTGGTCTTCTTCTTTGAAGTTCCTTAGCGGAGAATAATCATCCAAAATATAAAAACCTCGACCAAAGCTCGCTAAGACCAAATCATTTTCTCTGCGCTGAATTTCTATATCTTTAATAGCAATTGTCGGAAGGCCCGATTTTAGTTGATGCCAGTTCTGGCCGCCATCTTTGCTGAAAAAGCAACCGAACTCTGTGCCAGCAAAAAGCAGATTTTTATCCACATGATCTTCGGCAATGTCATAAACAGTGCCTCTCAGCGGCAGATTGCCTGAAATTGATTTCCAACTTTTACCTTTGTCGCTGCTTTTGAATATATATGGTTTGAAATCGCCATTTTTGTGATTGTTAAAAACAGCATAAACCAAGTCTGCCTCGTATTGCGAAGCAACAATAGCATTGACAAAAGTCATTTGGGGTACCCCCTCAATTTTATCAATTTTTCTCCAACCCTGGCCGCCATTTTCCGAAACTTGTACCAGACCGTCATCGGTGCCAGCATAGAGCAAACCCTCTTTCTTTGGCGACTCATCAAATGCCGTTATATTGCCAAAAATGGAAGTGCTTTTATTTTTCATGACTGCATCTGAACTCCACACACGACCCATTACACGGATCGTATCGCGGTCGAGTTGTTTGGTCAAATCGGGAGAAACGGCAGTCCATTCATCACCTCGGTTTTCACTTTTGAAT
>CANETR010000123.1 GCA_947441325.1 Saprospiraceae bacterium | reverse complement strand
TTTTCCTGTTGGCGGTGTCGCAGGTAATGCTGTAAAACGCAACGGAAACACTATGATTGGTACAGTTAATGATGGTTACTATCAATCCTCCAACATAAAGGGAAGAGTAGGTAATTAACGTAAATTTTACTTTTTAAATGTTAAAATAATCATAAAATTCAATTTGGCAAACTGTTTGCTACAAGTGGATTTATTAGAATATTACTTACAATTGCCTTTATGTCCAAGATAATTACAATACTTCTCATTTTTTTATGCTCTGTAACGCTTGTTGTAGCTCAAAATTTTGAGGGCATAATAAGTGCAAAGCAGCTTGCTGCGAATGGTGTTACAAATGACATAAACTGGTATATCAAAAAAGATAAGATCGCTTTGGAGCTGAGAAATAGTTCAGATCCTGCAGGCATGAAAATGCGCTTTGTTCCTCAGCCTAAGCAAAATTCAATGCTTTTAGTTGTTATTACAAATGATGGTGAGACAAAGAGTGAAATTTATGCAGGTGACATCAGTTCTGAAATTGATATGAGTAAAAGTGAAGTCAAGGAAAATGGAGTTAAAAACTCAGCTGAGTACGGTGAATTAAGCATCCTGATTATAAACACTGCGAATACCGTTACTGAAACGGAGGTTTCAAGAATGATTGATGTTAATTTTTCTAAATATGCGGCTTTTTTCAAAAATGATTACGCACTTCTTGGTCTAATCAAAAATGGACAAAACGGATTCCCTTTAAATTCGATAACTAAAGATAAAAGCGGAAAAGTCATTACAAAAACGACTGTTTTGTCGATACGTAAAATTCCAGTCAGTGAAAGTTATTTCAAATAATTTTAGATAATTTTTCTATTCAAAAATCTGCACTTTATCAAAAGCGCAGATTTTTTTTGTGAACAATTCTGCTAATACGGTATTAATGTTTCTTATCTGTTCGTTATTTGAATAAAAGATCGATTTTTTAAAATCAACATCTGATACTAATAATAAAAAATTAGTTTTCAAATATCTAATTTAAGGTTATTTATACTTTAAGTTTCTGAAAGCTATTTGTATCTTTGCATCCTATTTTGATATTCAACAAACACCTAATTATTAACTCAGGGAATTGGAAAACAGCTGAATTATTCTGAATTATTTCCATTTTCCTTCTTCATCTAAAATATGCCAAAGGTATCGAAGAGAGGCGAGAATGCACCGGCTTCACCAATTAGAAAGTTGGTTCCTTATGCCGAAGCTGCCAAAAAAAGAGGACTAAATGTTTATCACCTCAATATAGGACAGCCTGATATATTAACACCTGAAATTGGTATGAAAGCTGTGCGTGAAGCCGACATTAAAGTGTTGGAGTACAGCCATTCAGCAGGTTTCGAATCTTATCGCCGTAAATTGGCAGATTTTTACGGAACATACGGAATAGCGCTTACGCCCAATGACATAATTGTTACTAACGGAGGTTCCGAAGCGCTCATGTTTGCCATGATGACCTGCATGGATAATGGAGACGAACTAATCGTGCCAGAGCCTTTTTACGCCAATTATAACGGTTTTGCAGAAAGTTTAGGCATCGTTATAAAAACAATTAAAGCTACAATAGAAACAGGTTTTGCATTGCCACCTGTTGCTGAATTTGAAAAAGTTATCAGCGAAAAAACCAAAGGTATTTTAATATGCCATCCTGGAAATCCAACCGGTTATTTGTATAGCAAAGAAGAACTTTTAGCTCTAGGCGAAATTGTAAAAAAACACAACATCTTCCTCTTCTCAGATGAAGTGTATCGCGATTTTATCTACGATGGCTGCGAACATACATCAGTACTGAGTTTGCCGGGTTTAGATGAAAATACAGTTATGATCGACTCCGTTTCGAAGCGCTACTCGGCCTGCGGAGCCCGCATAGGTGTTTTGGTTACCAAAAACAAAGAGGTTTATGCCACCGCAATGAAATTTGCACAGGCAAGGTTGAGTCCATCAACACTAGGTCAGATTCTTTCTGAAGCATTGTGTGAAACACCAAAATCATATTTCGAGGAGGTAAAAAAGGAATACGATAAACGTCGAATGATTGTTGTGAACCGACTGAAAGCGATTGAAGGTGTAGTTACACCTACGCCAAATGGTGCTTTTTATGTAATGATTCAATTGCCTATTGATGATAGCGATAAGTTCTGTCAATGGTTGCTAGAGTCATTTGAGTATAACAAACAGACAGTGATGATGGCTCCGGGTACCGGATTTTACGCCACCGAAGGTTTGGGTAAACAAGAGGTAAGATTAGCTTATGTTCTGAATGAACATGATCTACATGCCGCTATGGACTGTTTGGAACATGCATTAAAAGTGTATCCCGGCAGAACTATTCAGGCAGCGGCTGAGACAAAGGTAAATTAACAAGGGGGCGAAAGTTGAAATTTATTTTCATGCTTTCGCCTCTTCAATTATATCTTTTTTAATTTTTTAACAGGATTTTGAACAGAGCAAAAATAATCTGCCAAAGATCTGAAAAACATCTAACAAAAAATGAAGCAGGTAGGAATTAAAAACCCTAAAGCCGATTTGGCTGCTTACGGCATTCACAACTATGCCACAGCTTATTGGAACCTCAATGTTCCGCAATTGGTTGAACATACCATCTCAATGGATGAAGGCGTTTTGGCCGACAACGGAGCACTCGCAATCATGACCGGCGAATACACTGGCCGTTCTCCAAAAGATAAATTTATTGTTAAAGACGAACTTACTGAAAATAGTGTTAACTGGGGTGATATCAACATTCCATTCGACCCAATTCGTTTCCAGGATATTTATGAGAAAATGACTGCTTATCTGCAGGGGAAAAATCTGTTTATTCGCGATGGATTTGCCTGTGCCGATGAAAAATATAAACTTTCGCTTCGTGTCATTGCCGAAAAACCATGGTCGGCTATGTTTGCATATAATATGTTTCTTCGTCCAAGCGCAGAGGAAATGTTGACAATTGAACCAGAGTGGACAATCATCTGTGCTCCGGGATTCTATGCAGTACCTGAAATGGATGGTACCCGTAAGCACAATTTCGCGATTATCAATTTCAGTCGCAAAACGGTACTTATTGGAGGAACTGGTTATACAGGCGAGATTAAAAAAGGAATTTTTACCATTCTCAACTATGTCCTTCCACATCAAAAAGGTGTATTATCTATGCATTGCTCTGCCAATATTGGTACTGAGGGTGATACTGCGATTTTCTTTGGTCTGTCGGGAACCGGCAAAACAACCCTTTCTGCAGATCCGAACCGTGGGCTTATTGGTGACGATGAGCATGGCTGGTCTGATGAAGGTATCTTCAATTTCGAAGGTGGCTGTTATGCCAAATGTGTTGACCTTACAAAAGAAAAAGAACCACAGATCTGGGATGCCGTTAAATTTGGCTCAATTCTGGAAAATATTGGTTTCCACGAAGGTACCAGAACAGTGGATTATACCGATGTGAGAATCACTGAAAATACACGTGTATCCTACCCGATTAATTATATCGACAATGCTTTGCCTATTTCTAAAGGCGGCGTTCCTAAAAATATTTTCTTCCTCACAGCCGATGCATTCGGTATACTGCCTCCAATTTCAAAATTGACCAAGGCACAGGCTATGTATTATTTTATTTCGGGATATACTGCCAAGGTAGCAGGTACCGAAATGGGCGTAACTGAACCACAGGGTACTTTCTCTGCTTGTTTTGGTGCTGCCTTTCTTCCATTGCATCCAGCCAAATATGCCGAGATGTTGGGAGAGCTTATCACCAAAAATGAAGTGAATGTTTGGTTGGTAAACACAGGTTGGACGGGTGGTGCTTTCGGTACAGGTAGCCGTATAAAACTTGCTTACACTCGTGCTATCATTACAGAGGCCTTGGTTGGCAATCTCGATTCAGTAGAGTTTGAAAACTTAGCAGTGTTTAATTTGGCAATGCCTAAGAGCTGCCCGGGTGTGCCTTCAGAAATCCTGAACCCACGTAATACATGGGCAGATAAAGGCGCATACGATGCTAAAGCATCTGACCTTGCCGCAAAATTTGTAACTAATTTCGAGAAATACAGGGCCCAGTCCAATGCTGAAATACTTTCGGCAGCGCCTAAGGCTACTGTTTCTTTATAATAAATGAAATGGAATAGATGAAAGAAGGTTCTTTCATCTGAAAAGCAGACAATTGTTTAAAACAGTTGTCTGTTTTTTTTGCTTTTTCAAAGCCTTATCATATATTTGAGTGCAGACTTAGCTAAATACGCATCTTAATATTATCAATATCAAAATCATGGCGGAAAAAGACGAAATTGTCATGCTCAAATCCGGGGGGCCACAAATGGTGATAACCTATGTTATCAAAGCAGGAGATGGCTCGCGCGAAAAAGCAGCCCGTATGAAAGGGTTTAAAAAAGGTGATATCGTATGCGAATATCAACAGGAAATGCCTAATGGTCAGATGAAAATTGTTACCAATACTTTCAAAGCTGTCTGTTTGAAATATCCTGACGGACGTTTTGTCGCAGAACAAAGTGCCGGAAGAAATGATGACGACGATGACGACGACGAAGATGATGACGATGATGACTGGTAGAAAAGGACAATAATCAGAATTTTATGAATTTAAAAGAATCGATACAGCATAACCCCGAGGAGTTTATTGGAATTTGTAAATCTTTCGATATTAAATCGCTTTATGCCTTTGGTTCATCTCTAAGAGATGATTTTGATGAAGAGACAAGCGATGTTGATTTATTGATTGAAATTAGTGTGGAAGATCCAATCAGTAGAGGTGAGCAAATTATGGAACTATGGGATAGATTTGAAGCCTTTTTTAAAAGGAAAGTAGATTTACTGACATCGGCTTCTTTGAAAAATCCTTTTTTGAGAAAAAGTATTGAGGCTTCAAAAGTTTTGATTTATGATGGAAAAGAGCTTAAAATATCTTTCTGATATATTGTCTGCAATCTAAAAAATTGAAGATTTTACCAAGGAAACAACCCAATTTTCAGAGTACGATAATGATTTAAAAACGCAGAGCGCGGTAGAAAGGCAGTTGATGATTATTGGGGAAGCCTTGAATATGTTAAAAAAAATAGTTCCTGAAATACAAATAGAACAGGACAGACAAATTATTGGATTCAGAAATAGATTGGTTCATGCTTATACCAACATTGATAATGCTGTTGTTTGGGCAATTTTAAAAAATCACATTAACCCACTGAAAGCAGAAATTGAAAAAAAATTGATATGATTCATTTTTCCCTTTTCCCTTTCAATTTTCCCTCTAACTTAGCATGCGAGTAGGCGACGTAGTTAAACAAAAAGATACCGGTACCTTAATGACTGTCATCCGCCTTTTGGGCGATGGGCATGATGAGGACGGAAGCGGCAATTTTTTTAAATCAATGGACCGCCGTTTCGAAATGCAGGGCTTCGACTTCGGAGACCCCACCTGCGTATGGTTTGAAGATACTTTTATGAAGCAGGGTGTTTTTCATTCTTCTGACCTTGAAATTGTAAATATTTCAATATCGGCTAAAACCGCTGTTGCAGCTGCCCTTGCCGGCGCTGTTGGTCTTGGATTAGGTGATGACGATGAAGACGATCTAGCTGATTTGGACTTCGACTTGGGTGATCTCGATTTAGACCTCAATGATGATGACTTCGACCTTGGAGATTTAGACCTCGATCTAGGCGATGACTTCGACTTAGGCGATTTAGACCTCGATCTGGGGGATGATTTAGATTTGGGAGATTTAGATCTTGGTGATGATGTTCTGGACTTAGACTTAGACCTGGGATTGGATGATGATGACCTCGATCTTGATAGTCTCGACCTGGGTGATGATGACTCACTTGATAATCTTGGTCTTGATGACCTTGATTTTGGTGACGATGATTTAGATTTGGACCTGGACGATGACGACGACGATGATGATTTCGATTTTGGAGATGAAGATGACGAAGATGTAGCTACATCACCTGAAGCGCAAACCAAAAAAGAAGATGATGACCTCGATTTAGACGACTTTGACTTAGATTTCTAGTTATAATTTACATTATTCCTTTATTCTCAGCATTTTCAAAGCGCCTCTTCTCGTTTTAAAAGCACCGTAATAGGGATCGTTTTGTAAGTCCCAGGTTATTTTTTGCAGATTATGAAGTAGCTCGTCATTCTTACCCAAGTTTAAAATCTCCTCGTAGGAAATTGGGTCGCCGACACTGATACCAATATTTCTATTCATTTTGTTACGGACCTCATTCAGCAGCAAGCTAAGCCTGAAGAATGAGTGTACATGACTGGCAAGCTGAAATAAGAAGCTGTTTTGACCATGAAAGAAAACAGGCACAACGGTGGCTTGAGATTTTTGTACCAGTTTTACCAAGAATCTTTTCCATTCTAAATCTTCCAAAGGACCAACAACTCTTTTGGCAGTAGCAACACCACCAGAGGGAAAAATGGCTATAGCCTCACCTCGGCCAAGTCTTTCCAAAGTTTCTTTTCGAGTATTAATGATGGTTTGCAAGGCCTCCTTGGTTTCACGGAAGTCGATAGGGAGAAAGTAGGGTTTAAACATTTCTTCGGTACAGAGT
>CANETR010000122.1 GCA_947441325.1 Saprospiraceae bacterium | reverse complement strand
TTCCAATAGAAAATATATTGCAGTACTAATGTTTCTGTAAACATTTTTATCTGTTTCTATAGTTTGATTGGACCTGTAAGTTTCTTTGTAAAACCCTCCTTCGGGATGCACTTTTAATCCAAGTTTTTCAACTATTTCTTTGCCATTCATCGTAGAGTAGCCAATTTTAAAATTTTAGTTAATAATCTTCTGCTTGATGAAATTTATGAAATTTAAACTGTGGGTTAATAAATATACTAAAAATTTGAAAGAAAAAATGTATTTTAAAAAAATACTTGCGGAATATTTTATATAAATCCCAGATAGCTTTAACGCAAAACCAAAGTTAGCAACAGAAATTATTTTATAATATATCTTGTTTTATTAAGAATTCCAATACTCTCAAATAGTTGTAATCCAATTCCTTTTTTCAAATCTCTACTTGCAGTTGCTGATGATAAATCTTTAAAAGTATTCATATAATCTTTTCGAGTAAATTCTTTTAAACCAAGTTTTAAAAAGTACTCTAATCGATCAATATCTTTTAAAGTCCGGTTGTTATAACTAAGTAAGTTTTCAAGAGATTTGTTTATTACATCAAGCATATATTCAATAAAGAATGTAGATTTTCCTGCTTTATCGCTATGCGAAAGAGATTTATAATATTCATCTTGAGTTTGGCTAATCAAAGTCTCGAAAGGCAGAAATTCAAATATTGGATATTCGTTCATTAGTATTAGAGTTTGCCACAATCTTCCCATTCTTCCATTACCGTCTAAAAACGGATGAATAAATTCCATTTCATAATGAAAGACACAACTTTTGATTAAAGTTAATTCTTCAGAATCTTTCAGATACTCAAACAAATTTTTCATGAGAAAAGGAACGTTTTCAAATGGTGGAGCTATATGCTCAACTTTATTTTCTTTAACTATTCCAACTCCTTTATTTCTGTATTTTCCAGCACTATCAATTAACCCGTTCATTAATAGAAGATGCGCTTTTAAGAAACTTTTATCAGAATTGTATTTGTACTCATCAAGTTTTTCATAAACTTTGTTAGCATTTAGGACTTCTAAAACATCTTTTTTTGGACCAATAATCCTTTTGTTTTCTATCAATGCTGTAATCTGCTCTTCGGTTAAAGTGTTACCTTCAATTTTTAAAGAAGAATGAATTGTTTTGATTCTATTCTGCTTGCGAAGTTGTGGGGATTGTATGTTGAGATAATTGGCATTTACTTCTCCAATTTTTTCAGAAATAGAACTTATTAATTTTAAAATTTTCGGAGTAATCTCGTAAGGAGGCTTCATTGATACTATCATTTGATAGTATCAAAAGTAGTCTTTTTTTGTGAACGCCCAAAATTATTGTTGCTAAGGTTCCGCCTTTAGTTTGCATTAACAAATAAATGACTAATTTCCCGAGAAGGAAACGGGTGTACTTACAACAAAATTCGCACTCGAGCGAAGCGAACTGACGAAGTAATTGATTGATACAGCTTTTATATGCCTTTTCTTTTTATAATCGATTCGGAATATCCATCATTTGATGCAACACTCTAACAATTTCCACAATTCCATCTTCTGCTTTCTTGTAGATGATAAGATGTGATTTTACTCTAAATTGTCTATAACCCGACTTAATTTCTCCAATATCTTTTCCTCCCTCAAAGTCTTCAACAATAAATTCTATTTCTTGATAAATTAGTCGGTAATAATGATTAGCTTGATTTAGTGACCAATTTTCTAAAGTGTAAAGCCAAATTTTGTCTATATCTTCTAAAGCTTTTACACTTATGCGATATTCATTTTTCATAAATGCTTTTTGTGAAGTTTGGCCAAATGAGCTTCAGAATCAAAATTTGAAACCATTCCACTTTTCTCGCCGATTTCAATTTCGTCTCTAAATTTCTTTATTTTTTGCTCTTCTAGTTCAAGCAATCTTAAAGCTGTGCGTACAACCTCACTTGCAGAACTAAAACGTCCTGAAGAAATCTCATTACTAATGAAACTCTCAAAATAATCTCCTAATAAAATTGATGTGTTCTTTGCCATAACTTTTCATTTAAAAGTCAAATATACCAACTTTTGGTATAAAAGCATCTTTTTTTGCAGATTTTTTGAGAAATGGCATAACGTTTTCGGGCTTGACGATGTGACGTTTAGTACCCAAAACTTTCCCTTAAATACAGACTTTGCATGTACAAAACCAACTTTAAATTAAGCTCAAAACCCACCATTTTTGTAAACTTCTGTTGTGAGTTCTGATTTAAGGCACTCTAAAACCTGCGCACATCCAAAAGTCACCAATATTAATTATTTTATTATAACCTGTTTGAAAATGACCAGTAAATGATGTTGGGGGGTTAATACCAAAACCTAAAAAATCATTATTTACATTTAAAATCCCTGGAAACAAACTATTTCCTCTGTTTATTGTAATATTTCTTGGGTTATTATCGTGTTGCATTACATATATTTCAATATTGTCTTTTTCAAAGTTTTGCGGATATTGGGGAAAAGGAGGCAAAATTAAAGTAATGTTATTTGCATTGATAAAATATTTCTTATTTGGCACTAAATTAACTGTAGTATTATCGCTCCAAATTGAAATATAATCATCTAATATATACTTTGCATTTTCAGATTCTTTTGAATAAAACGTATAAGGAACTGACATTAATTGATTAGTTCCAACAATTGTATAGTTTGCTCCGCCATTAGGGTCAACTTCTACCTTTAAAAACTTAGAATTTGTTTCCCAATTTATAGATGAAAAAGGACCTATACTTGGTGTACCTTGTCCAATATTCAAGTTAAATAAACCTTGTGCATTAGTTAATTTTAAATGTGTTTCTGAATAAACAACTGTACCTTGAATAGAATTATCTAAAATACTAATCTTAACACCGACGTTTCCATTTACAATAGGATTTCCACTTGTATTAAATGCAACTGCTTGATAACTTATTCCTTGAGGAACTTGTGAATAACTTCCTATTGTAATTGATAAAGCTAATAATAAGAATAATGAATTTTTCATAAATTTAACGTTTAATGATTTTAAATGATTCAATATTTTGATTGTCTGTTTTTATTATATATGTACCTGTTTGTAAATTAGATAAATCAATTTGATTATTAATATTATTCTTATTTTCAATTAGTTTTCCGTACAAATCGAAGATATAAATTTGTTTAACAATTTCGTTTCTTAATTCAAGAAAAACTGAAGACGAAGTAGGGTTGGGATAAAATTTGAGTTCATTAGTTAATACCAATTCATTCATTCCTAATGACATAAATTCAATTCCCGAAATAGCACCAATTATTCCAGAACTTACATCATTTTGATTTAGCGGTATTACAAATAAATCACCAACAGAATAGATAAGACTATTATTTGATAAGGCTCCCGAATTAATAGAAGATATTGTTTGTGCATAAATTATTGGAATAAATCCAATGCCTAAGATAATCGTTAAAATTTGTTTCATATTTTGTTTTTAATAGGTTTATTTCGTTTTAAGCTTACGCATAACTAGCTTATACCCGAAACAAACTTTCGCAAATCCACCCAAAATGGGTTGTATACACGAAGGTTTGTTTCGCTTTATTGTTTCCAAATATAAAAATTATTTCCTACAAATCATCGAAAGGACTTTTTATTTGTTGAATGCTTTTTGTTCTTACATGGGTATATATTTCAGTAGTCTTACTGCTGTTATATCCTAATAATTCTAGTTTTTCTTTCTCTTTTTTAAAAATGGTTTATCTAAGTGTTAGATGACAAAGACAATAAATCCTATCCACCTATTTACTATATTTGTTTACCAAACATTCTCTCCATGAAATTAGTTAAGAAAATCGCTCTGGTTCTTGTAAGTCTTATTCTCCTTATCGCCATTTCACTATTCATCTATCTTCAAATCACAAAACCAAAATACGAAGACGAAGAATCGTTGTCCAATTTATCCAAACCAACAACGGTTTACTTTGATGAATATGGCATTCCGCATATTTATGCCGAGAATCAAAAAGACGCCATGACAACTTTGGGTTATGTGCATGCGCAAGACCGTTTATGGCAAATGGAACTCATGCGTCGCATTGCCCCCGGAAAACTCTCAGAAATCTTCGGTAATCCAACACTAAAAACAGATAAATTCTTTGCCGGGCTTGGTATTGATGAAAATTCCATACAAGCTGTGGCAAATCTTGATACCAATTCACAAACGTATATTTTGGCAAATGCCTATTTGGATGGAATCAATCAATATATTGAAAATGGCACAACTCCGTTTGAGCTTCGATTATTAGATATTGAGCAAGAAAAATTCACATTAAAAGATGTCTATAACATCTTCGGATTTATGACATTCAGTTTTGCGATGGCGCAAAAAACAGATCCATTACTAACCGATATTCGCGATCGTTTCGGAATGGAATACCTTCAGGATTTTGGCATTAATGGCGAATTCGGAACCAAACAATTAAAATCCTTTAAAGGAAATAACATAGAATATGCTGAAATAGCAAATGCAGTTTCTGCATTATTAGACACATCGCCAGTTCCGGCTTTTATTGGAAGCAATAGTTGGGTAATTGGTGGCGCCAAAACAAAAAACGGCAAAGTGATTTTAGCCAACGACCCTCACATCATGAATTCGCAACCCGGAACTTGGTATGAAGCACATATTGTTTGTCCGGATTATGAGATGTATGGCTATTATATTGCCGGAACACCTTTCCCACTTTTGGGACACAACCATAATTACGCATACGGATTAACGATGTTTGAAAACGATGATGTCGATTTCTTTCAGGAAGAAGACAATCCGAATGATGAACATCAATATAAAACGGTTGATGGCTATAAAAATTACACCTATAAACAAAAAATTATTAAAGTACATGATAGTGCCGATGTAAAACTAAATGTAAAAACTTCCCATCACGGACCAATTGTAAATGGTTTGTTAGATGGATTGAAATCCGATAAATCAGTAGCCATGTCATGGATTTATACACAGCAAAAACCCGAGCCGAAGGCGAAAGGAGCGAAGCTAAATCAAATTTTAGATGCGGTTTATGAATTATCTCATGCGAAAAACCTAGAAAGTTTCCACAAAAATATTGAGCTTATCAAAGCACCAGGATTAAACATCATGTATGGCGATGCCAAAGGAAATATCGCTTGGATAACTTCGGGAAAATTATATAAAGTAGATAAAAGTGTAAATACCAATTTTATCCTAAACGGTGCTAACGGCATTGATGATAAAAAAGAATGGTTGCCTTTTGCTAAAAATCCAGCTGCTAAAAATCCGCCATGTAATTATGTATACTCATCCAACAATCAGCCTGAAGCGATTGATGGTTATTTGTATCCGGGCTATTATCTTCCAAAAGATAGGGCGATTAGAATTGACGGATTATTGGCTCCAAAAAACGATTGGACAAAAGAAGATGTGGGTAAAATGATTACCGATAATACCTCGGCAACAGCGGAAACTATTGTGGCTAACATGACAAAACCCTTGAACGCTTCTAGTTTTTCTGAAAATGAAAAGAAAGCTCTAACCGTTTTGAAAGATTGGAAAGCAACCCATAATCTGGAAGACATCGCGCCAAGCATCTACAACAAATGGATTTATTTTTACCTAAAAGATACTTTTGAAGATGAATTTGGAATTGAAAATTTCAAATTGCTTTTGAACACACATATTATAAAACAAGTGATTGAAAATCAAAGTAAAAATACTGCCTCGGTTTGGTGGGACAACATTAATACCAAAGACAAAAAAGAATCCCAATCGAAAATCTTGACACGTTCATTCAAAGAAGCAATAGCCTCTTTAGAAAATCAATTAGGTTCCGATGTCAATCAGTGGCAATGGAAGAAAGTGCACAAAGTTGAATTCCAACATCCAATTGGAAAATTAAAATTGTTCAGTACGTTTTTTAATGTAGGTTCGTTTCCTATTGCAGGCACTAATGAAGTGATTAATAACCAACTTTTTATTTATTCGGATGATGCTGAAATTCAAGTAAAGGGTGGTCCTTCAACAAGACGTATCATCGATTTTTCTGATATTGAAAACAGTTGGAGCGTATTGCCAACAGGGCAATCAGGAAATCCTATGAGTGATCATTATAACGACCAAACAGATTTATTCGTTAAAGGAAAATTCAGAAAAATGAAACTCAATAAAAAAGAGATTGAAGCAACATCGACAAAATTAATCTTCAAACCGAAAAAAGGTTAACACAGATTTCACAAATTAGCACAAATTAGTTTTGCTTTTAGATGGCTTTATCTGCGTTAATCTGTGTTAATCTGTGTTTAAATAATTAAATTTGCACCCGAGGCCGTATGGCCGTATTGTATCACCCGAGCTGCGAAGCGGCGAATGGAACGAAGTTAAATAAAAACCGTTTAGTAAAAATAAATGCAAACTCCCAAAAAAATTGCTGTTGTTGGTTCCGGATTAGTTGGTTCTTTGTTAGGTATTTATCTTAAAAAAAGAGGTCACATCGTACATGTATATGACAGAAGTCCGGATATCAGAAAAATCAATTTTTCGGGACGTTCTATTAATTTAGTTTTATCCAACCGAGGTATA
>CANETR010000121.1 GCA_947441325.1 Saprospiraceae bacterium | reverse complement strand
GTCGCACGTTCGAGCCGTGTCATCCCGACTAATCAGGCACTTATGAATAAGGATTCGTAGGTGCTTTTTTATTACTACAAATTTATAGTTTATGCAAGCAAAACTAATTTTAGAAATAGGCGTGGACGGTGGTGGTGCCAAAATTTTTCGCTTACCTAATGGCTCCTATATCGAAACTGGTTCTTCAGGTGGATTTTTATTTGACGAAGATGACTATAATAAATGGGAGAAAACCTATAGTTCATTTGAAGAATTTTGGGAAAAGTTTAAATCAGATAATGGCGATTTTTGGGTTTGCTTTTATCCACTTTATATTGATGGGGAAATCAAGGAATTCATTTTAAGTGAACTTAAAAATTACAAGTCAGAAAATGATTATGATCACCAGAAAGAAAACTGGTACAATAATATAGATAGACCTCGATTTTTCTAAGCTTATTAACCAAAAAAGCCGAAAACTATCTGGAGTTTTCGGCTTAATTATTATTTTTTCCAATCATGAGGTTCTAATAATCCTCTGAGGTCAGCGAGCTGATCGGCCTCCCCTACTCTTCTTCGTTCCCTATACCAAATATATCCAAGTGTTCCCAGCAGGATATAAGGAAAACTTAGCATGTACATGATACCGGCATTCAAGCCTTTGGCTTTGGTACCTCCAGCTTTAAGATCTGCTTCGGCCGACATTCGACACATTGGACATTGTGCATTTAACTTACCAGTTGTAATTGCTCCCGAAAAAAGAATTGAGAGTAGTAGTAATGTTCTTATTATAAAATGTTTCATACTTTTAAGAATAATAAGGTGAGATCATTAAATAGCATATTACACCAGTTACACTGACATAAAGCCATACAGGGTAACTTACTTTTACTAATTTTTTGTGTTTTTCAATTTGACCACTATAGCCATATAAAAAAGCAAATAATACAAGTGGCGCCTGAATTGCAGCCAAAATAATATGGCTAATCAACAAAGGATAATAAATATAACCTAAGGTTCCTTTGTAGGAAGTAGAATCTGTCACAATGTGATAAAAAACATAAAGCAACAAAAATAACAGTGAAATACCCATTGCCAGGTAAATTAAGCGACTGTGCATTTTTATATTCTTTTGTTTAACAGCTATTAAAGCAGCAATAAGTACTATAGCCGAAAGCCCGTTCAAAATTGCGTTGATAAAGGGCAATAAATGCGCATCAAATGGAAGCTGGACATCTAATCTTACTCCAAATAAAATGGCGACTACTAAAGGTAGCGCAATTGAAATAACGGTTATAATCAGGTTCAGCTTTTTGTGCTGTTTTTCACTTGTGATTGACATGATATTGTTTTATTGATATAATTCTTTTTCTCTTTTGTATTTGATCTTTCTGCGATCTTCTTTAGCTGGCAACAACATAGTCGCATGACGCATCAAATTGTTGATTTCTTCCGTCTTTCTTGCATCATACTTATTAGCTATGATACCTTTTCTATCAGCCAATATGAATGTATATGGTGCATTTAAACTATCAAGCTTCATTTGATTCAAAAAGTTATAAATCTGATCATCCTTAGATACCAACATCTCCCATGTAGAAGTATCAGGATTATGCGTTTTTATCAACAAAGATAAAGAATCAAGTTCTTCATCTTTTAATACATAACTTATGAGGTGAATTCTTTTCGTTTTCTTTGAAAACTCTTTTTGTATTCTTAACAGTTCAGTCCATACTTTTTGACAGTCTTTACAATCTTTGTCATAAAAATGAAGTACCAATACTTTTTCTTCGTATGTATCTCTATTAGTTTCTATATTTTTAGGAATAGATAAAAATTCATTATCAGGTATTTTAATTGAATCCCTATAGAGCTTCATTTCAGCTTTTAACTTCTTATTTGCATTCAAACCTGAACTTGAAAGATAAACGGTAATTAAGGGCATCAAAACCAACAAAGGAAAAATAACAAAAGATAGAATGAGATATATCAATCGCTTATTGCTTTTTTGATTACTGTTATTTTCTGGGTTATTCATGAAAAAATAAAATGTTTGATAGAACTTATATAATGCTAAAAAAAGCTTTTTGTTCAGTTTTAACAGAGCTAACACAAAGATAATTCAGAATAGATAATAATCAAAAAAGCGCCAGAGAATATCTCAGGCGCTTATTTTAATATTCTGTAGAATAACTAAGAGAAGCTTAAAACAGTTTTCATCTGATCTTTAGTTTGAATCATAGAAGTCTTGTTTTCTTTAACTTCTTTTACGCCTTCTTTATTCTTATCATTCACATAATTTTGATTATTGTTCCAAGATTTACCTTCCCATAAAAAAGCAGTAATTGCCCAAATGAAAAGTAACATTGGTAAAACAATAGAAGCAGCCATTCCTTTGGTTTCATGGCCTAAGTGCATAAAAATACTTACAATGTAATATGCTTTGTACAAAGAGAAAGCAATCATAATTGGTACCATAAGGATTAACTTTGGTAATTTAAAACCTTCGATAATATGCCCGTTACCAACTAAAGCAATTCCAACCTCGATGAAAGTAACAATTAATAAGATAATAAAACCTTTTACTGCAATACCAACATCTTCTTTGACTGTTGTATGATGTCCCATTTTATAATGTTATTTATAATTATCAAATTAGTTTTTAGAGCAGGTAGAATGCTAAGAATACAAATACCCAAACAAGGTCTACAAAGTGCCAGTAAAGACCAACTTTCTCAACCATTTCATAGCCATTTTTTCGTGCAACATAAGTACCATTCCACGATTGAATAGCAATAATTAACATAAAAACTACTCCAGAAAATACGTGAAATCCATGAAAACCTGTAATAAAGAAGAACAATGTTCCAAAAGATTTTGGTCCATACTGTTCAGCTTTTACTTCTCCAGATTCTGTTTTGTAGGCACCTGGTGCATAGTCATGAAAATGATGACTAAAGGTTATTAGGTATGGTGTTGCTAAATCTACCTCCATCTTTTTTGGAAGTTGATCATGATGATCTTTCTTTTCAAAGTATTTGTTACCTTCATTGTCAACAAAATAGAATGTCTCATGACCGGCAATTTTTTCCTTTTTCCATCCCTTTACATTGGCTTCTTTTTCCAATTCTGCAAAAGTAAGATACTTACCTTTTTCAATATGCGCTGAGAAAGGATTGGTATAGACTGTCATACCTTCAGTAGAAATGAGGTTAGTCCATTCCCAAGCCTGACAAGCCAAGAAAATAGCGCCACCAAAAACGGTTATTATTAGCCATCTTATTACACCACTTTTGTTTTCACGTTTACCTTCCTGTACTGCACGTAATACAGTAACAGAACTTACTATCAGTACGAAAGTCATAAATGTTACAAAGATCAGCGGAGCATGGTCTATGCCAAAGGGGGCTGTTTGGAATACAAAATCAGGTACAGGCCAAGTGTTCATACTAAAACGCAAGGCTCCATAAGCTATCAGAAATCCACCAAAAGTAAATGCATCTGATAAGAGGAAATACCACATCATGAGTTTACCGTAACTCGCACGGAAGGGTTCTACACCACCACCCCAAAGTTCTTTATCATTTACCTCATGTGAGTGATCATGTGCATGCTCCTGTGTTTCGATAACAGTCTCGTTTGCCATTGTAAATCAATTTATTATATTACGAAAGAATTATTGCTGTATTACTAAAAAAACTAAAAGATAAATCCAAAGTAAATCCACAAAATGCCAATATGTATAAACCAGTTCTAATTTTAAGGTTCTTTTATCATTTGGATAATTAAACCTTCCTTTAATGACGCCTATCATAGTCACAACTAATGCTGCAATTCCACCAAGGACGTGCAATAAATGTGCATAGGTTAACAGATAAAAGAAAGAACTAGATTGGTTGGTAGATATAATTATATCCATTTTTTGTAAACTGTTCCAACCTAAATATTGTAGAAATACAAATACAAATCCTAATACAAATCCAATAAAAAAAAGACGTTTAAATAATTTATTATCCGCTTGTAAATAAGCCTTTTTTGAAAAATAAAAGGCTACGCTACTTGATAAAATTATTACAGAACTTAAATAAAATTCAAAAGGTAAAGGAAAAGATAACCAATTTCCTGCCGATTTTCTAACAATATATGCACTTGTAAAAGCAGAAAAAAACATAATCATACTCACAATAGCCATCCACAAAGCAAATTTTTTGGGATGAATTCTTTTGAGGTTTACATCTTTTACTGCATTCATAATAATATTATATTTTATCAACCATCAAAGCAATAAATACTATTACCTGGTACAATAGTGAAGCTAGCATTACTTTCTTAGCAGCCTCAGGACTTGTCTTAATGTATAAATTTACCGCAAACCATAAGAACATCAAAGCACTCAACAATAATATTACACATGCATAGATACCTGAAATATTAAGATAAAATGGTACAAAGCTTAATGACAAAAGACAAATAATATAAAATATTATTTGCATTGCGGTGTTTTTATTCCTTCCATCTCTCTGAGAACTAGGTAAAAGATAAAAACCTGCTTTTGCATAATCATCATAAACCAACCAAGCAATAGCCCAAAAATGAGGAAATTGCCATAAGAACTGTAAGGTAAATAAAAAAACTGCTTCTGTGCCTATAGTTCCATTTGGTGATGCTGCCACCCAACCAATAGCCATAGGTAAAGCGCCAGGAACTGCACCTATCCAAACTGCAGCAGGTGAAACCTTTTTCATAGGTGTGTATATGAAAGCATAAGACACCAATGATAAAGCTCCTAGTACAGCAGTAAGGGCATTAAAGTACGCTAAAATTAAAATACCACTTACACCCATTATTCCAGCAATAAGAACAGCTTCAGATAGTTCCATTCTTGCAGAAGGCAGAGGTCTGTTTTGTGTTCTTTGCATAAACTTGTCAGATTCTTTTTCTAAAACCTGATTTAAGGCATTTGCAGAGGCTGTAACAAAAAAACCACCGAGACCTAACAGAAAAATTAACTCTAAACTGAATGTATCTGAACCCAGATAATAAGCAGTGCATGCAGAAAAAACTACTGACAAAGCAAGACGGAACTTAACCAAAGCCTGAAAGTCTTTGATTCTTTGACCCAGATGAGTCGCTTTGCCAGTAGTTGAAAGTGGTTTCAAAATAAAACCTTTAATTATATATTTCAGTAAAACTTTTTAAATTAGTGTCCGCCACCACCGTCAACTTCACCTTCAGCAAGCGGTTCAGTTTGCATGATGAATTCACGATCAGGATAACGGCTAAGGTCATAAGGCCAACGATGCACGATAGGTAAATCTCCTTCCCAGTTTCCGTGTCCAGCTTTTATTGGTGCTGTCCACTCCAATGTCGTTGCTCCCCAAGGATTCATCTCTGTTTGTTTTTTACCTCTGTAAATTGAATAAAAGAAGTTAATTACAAAAAGTAGCTGGAGGAAAAATATAACGATTGCAGCTACAGTTATGATCTGATTCATTGAGTCAAACTGATCAAATGCTTGAAAGGTATCAAAACTGTAATAACGACGTGGTACACCAGCCATACCTTGATAGTGCATGGGACCAAAAATAGCATAAGCTCCAATCATTGTACCCCAAAAGTGAATCTGGCCTAGAGTTTCATTCATGAAACGTCCAAACATTCTTGGGAACCAATGATAAATACCTGCAAACATACCAAACATCGCAGAAACACCCATTACAACATGGAAGTGTGCAACTACAAAATAAGTATCATGCTGTTGAATATCAATAATTGAATTACCTAAGAATAAACCGGTTAAACCACCAGAGATAAACAAGGATACAAAACCAATCGAAAATAACGAAGCAGAATTATATCTCATGTTACCACCCCATATAGTTGCAATCCAGTTAAATACTTTAACAGCGGACGGCACTGCAATGATGAGTGTAAATAGTACAAATATATTTGATATAAATGGATTTAGTCCTGTCATATACATGTGGTGAGCCCACACTAAGAAAGACAACACACCAATAGCAAGTATAGAAAACACCATTGCTTTGTAACCAAAAACTGGTTTTCTAGCGTGAACTGAAAGCACTTCAGATACAATACCCATGGCAGGTAATATAATGATGTACACTTCGGGGTGACCTAAGAACCAGAATAAGTGTTGGAAAAGAATAGCATTACCACCTACACGTTCAGTTAGCGCTTCTCCTGCTATATAAATTTCATCCAAGAAAAAGCTGGTACCTAGAGCACGGTCGAAGAGAACCATAAAGAAGCCAGACGCAATTACAGGGAAAGAAAGCAGACCCAGGATTGCTGTTACCAAAAATGCCCATATTGTAAGTGGCATACGGAACATCGTCATACCTTTTGTTCTCATGTTCAATACAGTAGTGATATAATTAATACCACCTAATAATACTGAAACTACAAAGAATACCAAACTTAACAACCAAAGTGTCATACCCCCTTTAGATCCGTCAGATGCTTGTGGTAAGGCACTTAGTGGTGGATAACCTGTCCAACCACCAGAGAAAGGACCTGTATTTAAGAATAATGATATGAACAAAATCATACCTGACAAAAAGAAAAACCAATATGACATCATATTTAGTAAAGGTGATGCCATATCTCTTGCTCCAATC
>CANETR010000120.1 GCA_947441325.1 Saprospiraceae bacterium | reverse complement strand
GGTGTCAGACAAAAATTGACTCACTCTATGATTTTTTGGAACAGACAAACAGTAAATCTTTTATATTACTGAAAGATGGCAAAATCGTATTGGAAAAATATTTTGGCACCCATACCCGCGACAGTCTATGGTACTGGGCTTCGGCAGGGAAAACACTTACTGCATTTACTGTAGGAATTGCACAGCAGGAAGGATTTTTGAGCATAAACGATACAACCTCTTCCTATTTAGGTACGGGTTGGACAGACTGCCCTCCTATCAAAGAAGAAAAAATTACGATTTGGAACCAACTGACAATGACAAGCGGACTGAATGATGCTGTAGCCGATCACTATTGCACCCTCGACAGCTGCCTGCAATTCCTTGCCAATGCGGGAACTCGCTGGGCCTATCACAATGGTCCATATACACTTTTGGATGGGGTTATTTCCAATGCTACGGGTCAAAGCCTGAACACTTATTTCAATACCAAGATCAGAAGTCGTATAGGTATGAACGGTACGTTTTTTCAAGTAGGCTACAATAATGTCTATTTCAGTAATACAAGGTCGATGGCTCGTTTTGGATTACTCATGCTGAACCGTGGCAACTGGAATGGCACACAGATTATGACCGATACTGCCTATTTTAATCAAATGATCAATACTTCACAAAATCTCAATCTCTCCTATGGATATCTCTGGTGGCTCAATGGCAAAACTAGTTTTATGGCTCCCACTTTTCAAACTGTTTTCCCCGGCCCACTTTTAGCAGATGCGCCAGCAGATTTGTACGCTGCCCTGGGTAAAGATGGTCAAATTATCAATGTTGTACCATCCGAAAACCTAGTCCTCATAAGAATGGGCGAAGCACCAGGTACTTCCTTGGAGGTAACTCCTGTTTATAACAATGACATTTGGAAGAAGATCAATGAACTATCTTGTAATCTCAGCTCAACTAGTTCCCAGAATTCAGATAAAACTTATATCTATCCAAATCCAGCAAGGGATGCATTACACATTCAATCCGATTCTGATTTATTAAGAATTTGTCTTTACAATTCTAATGGCCAAAAAATGCTGGAGTTGAGCGACATAAATAATGCTAGTTTTTATTTACAGGTAAAAGAATATCCTAGTGGACTTTATTTTTTACAACTGGAAAATAAAAGTCAAACAACTATGCATAAAGTAATTATCCAACAATAATTTAATTTAAATTTTACTCAAGCCAGCTTCTAAGTTTTAATTTATTTACATATTTTTATATCAATAAATTATTTTTTAACCCTTAATGCTAAAAACTATGGCTTACGTAACAATTGATGGCGAAAAGTATGAAAAAGAATTACTTGATCTTGCTAAGGAACATACTACTGGAAGAGGTGAAGGTAAATTGTCGAAAGATGAAGTAGAAGACCTTTTCAAATCGGCTTCAGATGGCAGAGGTGTAACCGAAACGGAATTGAAAACCCTTCACTACATCAGAGCAAATTTTGTTTTTACTGAAGCTTCTGCAAAGTTATTCGACGAGAAAATAGCTGCGCTGTAAACACTTGAAATTATATTATTAAAAAAGAGTCGACAGATTAAATCTGTCGACTCTTTTTAATCACTAATCCACTTGTCAAATCTTATTAATTGCCAATCTTAACCCTACTCTGGCACTGCTTTTTTGTTGTTGCAGACAATGCCTCGCCCCTATCTGCTGCGAGTAAGGTCCATCGAACCAGCTGCCACCTTTCACTATTCTAAAGTAATTATCTTCAGGTACATTTTTTTGAGCAAATCTTACATAGTCAGTGACAAAAGGGATAAGAATCTGTTTTTTGTAATTTGAAAGATCTGCCTCGCTAATAAGATGTTCATTTAATTTAAGCCTTTTCATTTCGCTAAGCATGAAATCAGCTGCAGCATGTACCCCTTTTTCTTTATAAAAATCAACTATTCTGCTAAAATCAGGCTTCTCTTTAGTGTCGGCTGAGCTATTTTCTCTAAAAGCATTCAAAAGCTCATCATCTTTTATTCCGGAAACAGCTAAGTTCAAAACATCCATAACCCATTCACTTACATTTCCGGACATATTGTAGATTCCATAGGAATTTGGAGGATATGATTCAGAAGGTGCTGTTATTGAGGTATTATCGCTAAAATCCTGCACATCGAGAACAAAACCATTCCGGTCAGGCAAAAATCTAAAATTGCCCAGGAGCAGCCCATTTTTATCTCGAAGCAATGAACTTCCCCAACCAAAACGAACAAAAGGCTGATTATCACTAAGCTTTATATTTTTACCCATCGCTGCAGCTTCCCATTCCGCCTCCGTTGGCAGTCTAAAATTTGGCAAAAGCGGCTTGCCCGCTGCCTTTAGCTCCTCATTCACTTTTTCGCTAAGCCAGTTACAATAAGCATTGGCCTGTTCCCAGCTAACTCCGACAACAGGATAATTATCATATGCAGGGTGTCGAAAATAATGACCCACAAATGGGTTAAAATAACTAAATGGAAATTCTTGAATCCAAATCAGTGTATCTGGCAGAAATTTCGCGGCCATTTTACCAAGCTTTTTCTCCATATCCTGACAGAAATTTCTGTATTCAAGATTAGTGACCTCAGTTTTAGAAATATAAAAAGCGGAATTTGTAACTCTTTTTTTAATCGCCAATCCTATTAGAGTTGAATCAGAAGCAGTTATTTCTGCAGACTCAACATTGTTCATAATAATGGTCTTTCCATCTATCAGAACCATTTGTTCAGTTATTTTTTTAACAGCTAAAGGCATTTTGGAAAATTGATCCTTCTGCGAAAATAATGTTTGAACTTGTGTCATTAAAACAACTGCGATTAGTATGTTTTTAATTTTCATAATTTGAATTTTTCTATCCATAATGACAAAATTAAAAAAGGTTACAAAAAAAATATTTTTTTATTCGTTAAGAGAAGATTCCTGTAGAAAAATTCAAACAAGAGCTTCATCAGTCATCAGACAAAAAACCCTGTATCAATAACTTTATTTTCGAATTTATTGGCTAAAACAAAAAAAATCCGACCTTTTTCAAGATCGGATTTCTTATTATATATGATTACAATAATTATCTTTTATTGTATCCACCGCCGCCTCTGTTTCCACCGTGTCCACCACCTCTGTGACCGCCATTTCCACCACCTTCACGTGGTGCGCGTTCTCTCTCGACATAGCCTTCAGGTTTTGGCAGAAGGGCTTTGCGCGAAAGTTTGAGCTTGCCGGTTTTAGGATCGACTTCGACGAGTTTAACCTCAACAATATCGCCCTCTTTTAGTACATCTTCAACGTTTTCAACGCGTTCCCATGAAATTTCTGAAACGTGCAGCAAACCGTCTTTTCCTGGCAGGAATTCAACAAAGGCACCAAAAGGCATCAGTTTTACAACCTTACCTTCATATACCTCTCCTATTTCAGGCTCAGTAATGATACCTTTGATAATCGCCATTGCTTTAACAACATTTTCCATTTTACCGGAAATATACACATAGCCTTTGTTGTCTTTCTCTTCGATTGTAACAACAGCTCCTGTTTCTTTTTGGATTCCTTGAATAACCTTTCCGCCTGTACCGATGATACCACCGATAAATTTGGAGTCAACCAGCATCAGTTCAATGCGAGGCGCATGAGGTTTAAGGTCAACTCTAGGAGCATCCATTGTTTTATTCATAACATTTAGAATATGCAGACGGCCTTCTTTTGCCTGGTCCAAAGCTCTTGTGAGCAATGCATAATCCAAACCATCAATTTTGATATCCATCTGAACACCACAGATACCAGCAGATGTACCTGTAACTTTGAAGTCCATATCACCTAAGTGATCCTCATCTCCAAGGATATCAGAGAGTACAACTGAACGGGTATTATCGGTGATAAGTCCCATAGCAATTCCCGAAACAGGCGCTTTGATTGGAACACCAGTGTCCATAAGTGCCAAGGTGCCGGCACAAACAGTTGCCATAGAAGAAGATCCGTTCGATTCTAAAATATCTGATACAATACGAACTACATAAGGATATTCCTTCGGCATCATCTGCAGGATGGAACGACGTGCAAGGTTACCATGTCCTACTTCGCGACGGCTTACACCACCACGACGGGTGGTCTCATTGGTTGAAAATGCTGGGAAATTATAATGCAAATTAAACCTTTCATAATACTGTTCCATGGCATTGTCATTTAATGCCTCATCCAATTTAGAACCCAAAGTTACAGTTGTAAGTGATTGAGTTTCACCACGAGTAAAGAGTGCAGAACCGTGTGGAGAAGGAAGATAATCCACTTCACACCAAATTGGACGAATTTCGTTTGGCTTACGACCATCGAGACGAATCTGATGGGTTAAGACTGCATCACGAACAGTTTCCCATTTCAAATCATCATAATAACGGTTGAAAAACTTCACAAGTTCTTTCCATGATTCTTCACCGTGCTTCTCTTTAAGTTGAGCTTCTGCAGCTTCTTTTACAGCTTTCAAACTGTCTCTTCTGGTAGCTTTATCTGTACCAGCTAGGGAAATATCCATTATCTGCTGACGGCAAAGTTCAGCAACAGCTGTTTTAATCTCTTCGTTTTCTGCAGGTAATGCAACAACTCTGGTTTCGGTAACACCAGCAAGTCTACGAAGTTCAAGCTGTAATTTACACTGTTCTTTAATGGCTTCGTGAGCGACTTTGATAGCTTCAATGAGATCGGCTTCCTGGCATTCTTTTGCCTCACCTTCCAACATTACAATATTATCTTCACTTCCCGCAATGATAAAGTCCATATCGGCTTCAAGCAAAGCAGAACGAGATGGATTGATAACAAACTCGCCATTGATTCTGGCAACACGGACTTCAGAAATTGGTCCATTAAAAGGGATATTTGATACCATAAGCGCTGCAGATGCTGCAAATGCTGCAAATGCGTCAGGCAGGGTATCATGTTCACCAGAAATGAGAATAACATTAACCTCCGTCTGACAAAGGAAATGTTCCGGGAACATAGGACGAATAGCACGGTCAATCAAACGTGATGTCAGAATTTCATAGTCTGAAGGACGGGCTTCACGCTTGAAAAAGTTGCCCGGGATACGTCCACCTGCTGCAAATTTTTCACGATATTCTACAGTCAACGGAAAAAAGTCCTGGCCTTCATTTGCTTTTTCAGCAGCTACTACTGTTGCAAGCAACATAGTATTGCCAAAACGAAGCATGATTGAACCGTCCGCAAGAGCTGCCAATTTACCGGTTTCTAAAATAATTTCCTGCCCAGCGATAACAGCCGAACTACGGATAGGGATTTGTTGACCCATTTTAATTTGAAATTTAAATTTTGAAAAAAAATATTTTGATACAATCGAAACAATCGATTGATTCTCAGCATTTATGCCCTGGCAGGCTTATGAGGAAGGTTGCAAAAAGCGAAAAACTGTTGCGGAGTTTTTCGTGGTGGTGCTGCAATGATAGCAAAAAAAAATGCCTTCTGCAAATTTCAGAAGGCATTTCGTAGGAATTAGTTTAATTTTTGAGAATCGCGAATTCCGAGATCCACAATTAGTTTGCGGTATTTGCTGATATCTTTTTTTGCAAGATATTTCAAAAGAGCCTTGCGCTGACCTACCATTCTGATTAGAGAACGACGTGTGTCATGGTCTTTTGGATTAGCTTTCAGGTGATTCGACATGTGCGAAATACGGTAAGTAAAAAGGGCAACCTGTCCTTCTGTTGAACCAGTGTTTGTAGCAGATCCTGCATACTTCTGGAAAATCTCACCGAGTTTTTCTTTGTTTAAATATTCAGACATTTTTTTTAAGATTTTAAAAGTTTACCAATCGGGATTACGAAAATCATTTCTTAGCGGATGCAAAGTTAGTACAATCTTTTAAATCTCAAAAGTAAAAACAATTTTATTTACAGCAATTTCATCACAGGTTCAGGCAGAAATAAGGAAACATCTTTGCCTCCTTTCATAATTTCACGCACCACAGTTGAACTAAAATAGTTGTATCTGGCATCTGCGATGAGCAATACAGTTTCTAATCCATCACCAATATCCTTATTCAGCATCGCAATTGTAGCTTCATAATCAAAATCAGTTCCATTTCTCAGACCGCGCAAGATAAAACGTGCTGATTTTCTCTGACAAAAATCAGAAGTAAGATCATGATAAGTTTCGACTTCCACTTTGTTGGTATCGGCAAAGGTGGCTCGGATAAATTCCAAGCGTTTCGATTCATCGAAATAATATTTCTTAGTAGAATTTGTCCCTATGGCTACAATGATTTTATCGAAAAGCGGAAGTGCTCTTCTGACGATATCTTCGTGACCTTTTGTGATTGGATCGAAAGATCCTGGAAAAACTGCTATACGCATGGGACAATTTGAAAATTTGAAAATGAGGTCTCGTTCAAACGAGATAAGAATGGGCTTAATTAAACTATGTACAAATAGAAGAAAAATTCTAAATTCTCACTTCTAAATTCTTACTTCTAAATTCTTACTTCTAAATTCTTACTTCTAAATTAAGCCTTCTTACTTCTTACTTCTTACTTCTTACTTCTTACTTCTTACTTCTTAAGAAATGGCAAAGAACAGACCTTTGCTTCGATTGCTTTTCCGCGAACATCTATATATATTGGTGTATCGAGGGCAGAAAAGGCTGTTTTTACATAAGC
>CANETR010000119.1 GCA_947441325.1 Saprospiraceae bacterium | reverse complement strand
CTTCAGCACGACCCCGCTGTAACTGCAGGTTCATTACCTGAATGGGCCAAAACAAGAAATATCAACTTTATTACAATAGCCTTGTACAACGACAGCTTTTTTCATCCTGTACCCGATGAAGATGACGCACTCATTATTTTGGGTGGCCCGATGAACATTTACGAGACCGAGAAATATCCCTTTTTGAAGGATAGTCGAAAAATCATTAAAGATTTTATAGATGCAGGCAATAAGGTTTTTGGTATTTGTTTGGGCGCTCAGCTCATCAGCGATCTGATGGGAGCAAAAGTTGTGAGAAATGATCACAAGGAAATAGGCTGGTGGGACGTACAGATTAGGAATACAGGTCTGTTTGTCGATTATCCGCCCCTTCCATTTCTTTTTCATTGGCATGAGGATGTCTTTGGATTACCCGATGGAGCACTCTTGTGGGCAAGTACAGGCATCAGTTCGCATCAGGCTTATACCTTAGGAGAGAATACACTTGCAGTGCAGTTTCATCCGGAGGTTGATGAAGTGCTCATCGAAACTTTTTTGAACAATGACAGCAAAAGTAAAGATCCAAGCTGTGGACAAGGACCATACAGCCAAAGCACTGAGGAAATCAAAACACTAAACAATGAGTACCTAGCTGATAATAAAAATTACTTTTATGTGCTGCTCGATAATTTTTTCGGCACAATTGAAGGGGAAGCCTAAGCGGAATAGAATAATTTAGAGGGATGAAATTAGAAGATAGAAAAACCAAAGGTTTTGAACCTATTGTTATTAAAACAGCTTCTCAATCTAATAAAACAGCATCTAATTTCTAATTTCTAATTTCTAACTTCTAACTTCTAACTTCTAACTTCTTACTTCTAACTTCTTACTTCTAACTTCATCCTTCTACCTTCATTAATTTAAGAATGTCTTTTTCCATAGCAGCCGGTTTGACCCATGGTGAAAAACGTTTTACAGGTTTTCCATTTCTGTCAAGTACAAATTTGGTGAAGTTCCACTTGATGCCTTCAGTACCAAAAATTCCAGGCAAAATTTTCTTAAGATACTTGAAAATAGGATGAGCATTTTTGCCGTTTACATCAATTTTTGAAAACATAGGAAAGCTGACGCCATAATTGATAAGGCAGCCTTCAGCAATTGATTGTTCAGAGCCGGGCTCCTGATTTCCGAATTGATTGCAGGGGAAGCCTAAAATTACTAGCCCCTCGTTTTTATATTTCTGATATAATTGCTCCAAACCCTCATATTGAGGCGTAAGTCCGCATTTACTGGCTGTATTAACAACCACAATAACTTTTCCTTCAAAATCATTCATGTTTACTTCCTTGCCGGAAATTAACTTGGCTGAGAAATCGTTGAAGTTTTGCATAGTGGATTTATGTTTAATGTTTGTGAATTTGAATTCTTTAAAAATAAGCAGCATTCAATAACTAGTATAAAAATAGCTTTAATCGATAACGGCAGAGTCTAATGAATGTTCATAAAATCAAAAAACTTTTCCAATAATGGAAAAGCTTTTTGAATTGTTAGTTCGATTTGCTGTTTGCTAATGAGCTACAGCACTTAGTGTTTGCTTTGAAGATTCTTATTCAGCTAAGATCATTAAAATTCTTCCCCATTTATTATTCCGTTGTTCAGCGCAAAAATGACAAGACCGGCAACGTTTTTAGCACCCGTTTTTTCCAAAAGGTTTCTTTTGTGTGCATCAACAGTCCTTTTACTGATATATAGTTTATCGGCAATTTCCTGATTGGAATTTTCCTTAATAATAAGTACTAAGACCTCTTTTTCCCTTTCAGTTAGCGGAATTGTTGGTTCAAATTTTGATTTTTTCTTTTTTGCAACTGGTGCAGAGAGGCTGTTCATGACCGTATGCATCACTTTTGGACTATAGAAAGGTTCACCCTCACAAACCGAAATAATGCCTTGCTTTATTTCCTGTTCATTCGAATTTTTTAGAAGATAACCAACCGCCCCTGCTTTTAGCATTTCTTTGATGTGTTGGTTTTCGGCCAGCATTGTCAATGCCAACACCTTTATATTTGGATAAAGTTCATTTATTTTCGAAGTGCATTCAATGCCATCCATCTCATCCATGTTGATGTCCATCAATACAATGTCAGTATCTACATCCTTCAAAAGTTCTAAGGCTATTTGGCCGTTTGATGCTTCTCCGACTACTTCAAAACGTTCGTCGTCATCAAAATGGGCTTTTATGCCATCTCTTATTAGTTTGTGATCATCTACCAAAAACACCTTTATTGCATTCATCTTGTTAGTTTTCAAGGTTTTCCATCTATGGTTAAGTGTATTGAAACCTATATGGAGACTAAGTTATAACAAATAAATTAAATTCAAGTTTAATTTTACCCTTAGGTCTTAAAATTTAATTTTCAAAGCGGAATTTCAATCATAACTGTCGTTCCAGCACAAGGCTTTGTTTCAATTGCAAATGTACCCGAAATGGCAATTGCCCGATTACGCATATTATTGATACCAAAAAAATTCTGTTGTTTTTTCTGATCAAATCCCTTGCCATCGTCTTCAATTGACAATATGAGCATATGTCGGTGTTTTATAAGCTGAATAGTCACCTTTTTTGCCTCAGCATGCTTTATAATATTAGTCAATGCCTCTTGTGTTATTCTGAACAGTGCCAGCTCTATTTTCGCAGACATGCGTTGCTTTTCCAAATTATGATAGAAATTAACAGAAAGCTCTTCTGTGCCTAATTTTTCAATAAGACTCTGTACAGCAAGGACATAGCCGTAATCGCTGATTGCTTTTGGCATAAGGCTGTGAGCTAACTCGCGGCTTTCTTGTATAGCTTGCCCTAAGTAATGAAAGGCATTGGATAGTTTAGTCTGGTTTTTGTTGCCAAGTAGAGCAATCTCCTTATTTACAGACTCCAGATTCAGTGAAACCGCCATTAAAATTTGCCCCAGGTTGTCGTGCACTTCTTTTGCCAGTCTTGCCCTTTCACGGTCTTCGGCTTCGAGTACTGTGGCAAGAATTCTGTCTTCACTTAATTTCTTTTCTATAATCATTCCCAACTGAAGACTGAGTGCCTCAATAAGATTTTTCTCACCTTCAAGAAAAGGACTGTTATCTGATTTTTGGATTTCTTTAGTGTAGAAAACTTTAAGGGAGCCACTTTGTTCGGAACCAACAAATATAGGAGCCTTGATGTATTGAAAATTTGGCTTGAATTTTTTGTTGCTGTAAGTTTTATTGGCAAAATCGATTGAAACACCACAAATTTCTGGGTATTGCCAGCCCTTAGAAATCGTATCCAATGATTTTTCAATAAGATCATCTACGCTTCCCAGAATCAGTTGATTATTCAATCTCGACAAATCGAGGAGGCAGTTTAGTTCCTTTGTTTTTTCAGAGAGATCGAACACCAGTTTTTCGATTTGCTCTTCGTGCTTTATTCGCTCTGTCATGTCTCTAATAACAGTATAATTTAGCGAATCTTTTTCATTGTTGATATTACTTTCCCATAGTTCAGCTATAAAGTAGTCATTATCACCTTTTTTAAACAGCATAATATTTGAACGGGGCCCTTTGTCAATGCTTTCGCTTTTTTTCTCTATGAAGGCGGATATTTTTTTTCCTATAAGTTGATTTTTCGATTTTACAAAAAGTCTGCAGGCAGCCTCATTTACCTCGATGATTTTTCCCTCTTTGTGAATAATAATACCCTCCCTAGTAGCATCGGCGAAGAATTTATATTTGCGATTACTTTCCTCTAATTTACGGCTCGACTCGAATGATTTAGTAACATCTCGGATAATCTGATATTGATAAATAATGCCATTTATGATTAAATAGTCATCAAAATAATCAGCCATGAATATAGTGCCGTCTCTTTTTTTGAGGGGTATGACAAAGGAGCCGTTTTCTCTGAGTTCGTATGGGAAAACAATCGTATTTTCGGCTATCAATTCATGCATTTTTTCAATGATATGTATTCTTAGGTTTTCTTGTTTCAGGTCTTTTGTGTCAATGCCGGCAATGACTTTTGAAAGCATTTGGTTAAAATTTTCAAAAACTTCCCTGTCTTCGGGTAAGAGATTTTCCAAGACATTATACCCACTTACATTATCGGGATTGAGTTGAAATAAATCACAATATGCCTTGTTTACCTCTAATGCTCTACAGTCTTTACAAATGGAGATGGCTTCATTTGTTGTATCTGAGAATAGTTTGTATTTATTTCGGCTATCTTCGAGCAGTAGTTGCGATTCCCTCAAAGGTGTGATGTCCCTCATGACAACTAAACGGAGTCTTTTTCCGTCTACCATCATTGGCTGTTCTTTGTACTGAAAATGAAAATCAATTCCATTTTTGTTCTTTTTGTACATGCCAGACTTCTCAAATGAAGTTCTGTAAACCTCGTTTAACTTTTCTTTTGTAAGACCAAGTTCTTTTATAGACTCCTCAGTCATGGTATCAAAAGTATGTTTCCCAATAAATTCTTTTTCTGATAAATCAAAAAAATCGCATGCCGCCTTGTTGACTTCCACAATATACCCATTGTCGTGTACCATGATAATTTCATCAGTGATGTCTGACAGCAGTTTGTAACGCTTTTCGTTTAGTTCAATATTTTTCCGCGCATTTATTTCTTTGCTGATGTCTCTGATAACCACAAAGCGGTAGGAGGTACCCTCAATTTCGATTTTACTTCCCCAAAGTTCAATATCCGTAGAAGATCCGTTACTGAGTGCTATTTTAGTCCTTTCATTTCGAATGATATCAATGTTGACCTCATTTTCTTTAATGAACTGCACAATTCTTGAAACCTCCTCCTCAACTACCAATGCGGTCAAAGGATGTCCTAAAATTTCTGCTTCGGTTCTCCCAACTATCTCACAAAATCTTCGGTTTACCTCAATTGCAATCCCCTTGTCATGTATAACAATGCCCTCTTTTGAGTTGTCTAGGAAATGCTTGTATTTTCTATTGGATTCCTGTAGCTTTTTACGATACAAAAGGTCATTGCTTATATCAGTCAGTCTTAAACACCTGTATTCTTGCCCATCTATTTCAATTGTCCCTCCTTTTAAAGATAAAAAAACCTTAGAACCATCCTTTTTGCTATGATAGATTATTTCTTCATATTTGACATGTGCATCATTTTTGACTAATTCCTTAATTTCATATAGCTTTGGATCTTTCTCTTTTGATGGTAGCGCAGCAGTAATGTGCTTCCCAATAAGCTCTGATTTTTCATAGCCAGAAATATTGCAAAATGCTTTGTTTACATCTTCAATAATGTTATTTCTGTAAATTAAAACAGCCTCCGATATTTCATTAAAAACACTGAGGTATCTGTCATTTTTATTAACTATTTGAGAAGGAATTTCTGTAATTAGTACCTTGAAATTATCACCTTTCTCGTCAAAACTACCTTTTTCTAAAAGCCTGATAACATTGCCATTTTGATGCATGAAGCTGTAAAAAGCAGCATAGTCAGTTTTGTCTTTAATTGAATTTTGAATAATTTCTTTCAACGCTTCTTTATCAGAATCAGATATTTTTAATTCGAACAAAGTCCCCTCTAACTTTGATAAATCATAACCACAGAAATTTCGAGACATGCATGTAATCTCTTTCAACAGAAAAGGCTCTTCAAAAGCTCTTTGGGCAAAAATAAGGTCTTCCGCTAAGTTGCTATTTAGATTATCTACCATAATTATCTAATAATTTGTAATGCTTACCAAGAACAAAAAAACAGTTTATAAGTTAACATTTAAAAAATGGATAAACTGAAGCTTTTGTATTTATTATTGGTTTAGGTCTAAGTTATTTGTTGAAATTAGGATTATTTTCTCAAATATTATGAAATTTAATCCTATTCTTGTCCTAATAATTATAGACTTTTTGATGAACTTTTTTAAAACATTGCCAATCAGCGCCTTTTGTGGCTTTGCTTTTTTGATGCTATGCATTTTTTTTAATGCATGCAGTAGTAATCAAAGTAGTGAACAAAACAAACTGAGCGGACAAAGCCTTTTCGAGGAAAATTGTACAATCTGTCACGGCAGTGATGGTAAACTTATGGCAGCTGGAGCGCCTGATTTGACAAAATCTATTCTTAGTCCCGAAGCTACTCTGTCAGCTATTGAACTTGGCAGCCCCCAAAAAGGAATGCCTGCCTACGGCAAAAGACTTGGAAAAGAAGAGCTTGAAAAGTTAAGAGATTATGTATTAAATTTTAGAAAAAATCAATAACAACTATTAAAACAAATTTACTATGAATGAATTTTTGAAAATATTGCATTCTAACCTTAGATGGTTGGTGCTAATTTTTCTTGTATTAGCAATTTTAAACGCTTTGCTTAAGAGAGGAAAAAATACAGAATATACCAAAGGTGACAAAATGCCTGTTTTGTTTGCGCTTATTTTTACACATTTACAATTGTTAATTGGATTTGTACTGTACTTTATCAGCCCTTGGGCGCTGAAGGCTTTCAAAGAGGGTTTTGGTTCAGTAATGAAGAATCCGCTTTTAAGATTTTATGGAGTAGAGCACATTTCTATGATGATCATTGCCGTAATTCTGATAACTATAGGCTACAGCAAAGCCAAGAGACATGAAATTGTATCAAAAAAGCATAGTACTATCCTTATTTTTTACGGTTTAGGCCTAGTGCTTATT
>CANETR010000118.1 GCA_947441325.1 Saprospiraceae bacterium | reverse complement strand
ATTAGCGAGGAACGAGGCATCAGAGAACCCGAAGGCGCGGAAGTAAAAGTGATGGTCGATTCGGCTCTTTTTGCCGTGCAGGAACTGATGGAAGACCACGAGGAATGTTTACTTTATGGTCAGGATGTGGGCGGAAGACTTGGAGGTGTATTCCGAGAGGCCGCAACCTTAGCACAAAAATTTGGTGATGCCCGTGTGTTCAATACCCCGATTCAGGAAGCTTTTATTGTAGGAAGTACCGTGGGTATGGCCGCTACAGGACTTCGTCCCATTGTTGAAGTACAGTTTGCCGATTATATCTGGCCGGGACTGAATCAGTTGTTTACCGAACTGAGCCGCTCCTATTATCTTTCTAATGGCAAATGGCCGGCAAGTATGATATTGCGTGTTCCAATCGGCGCATACGGCAGTGGCGGACCTTTCCACTCATCGAGTGTCGAGTCGGTCGTTGCTAATATTAAAGGGGTAAAAATTGCTTATCCGAGCAATGGCGCCGATATGAAAGGCCTAATGAAATCTGCCTATTTCGACCCTAATCCGGTGGTAATTTTTGAACATAAAGGGCTTTACTGGTCTAAGGTTCCTGGTACTAATGCTGCCCGCACCCCAATGCCCGACCGCGATTATGTAGTTCCTTTCGGAAAAGGTCGTATGGTATTGGAAGCTGATGCAGAGAAAATCGAAAATGAATCTACTCTTGTGGTGGTAACCTATGGTATGGGCGTACATTGGGCATTGAATGCCGCTGTGGACTATCCGGGCAGGGTTTCGATCTTGGATTTGAGAACACTGGCACCTTTAGATACTGAAATGATTTATGAACAGGCTAAAAAACATGGTAAATGTCTGGTTGTGACTGAGGAAGCCGTAAATTGCACCCTCGCCCAAAGCATTGCCGCCCGTGTACAGGAAAATTGTTTTGAATATTTGGATGGCCCGGTACGCACAATCGGTTCTGCCGATTTGCCTGCCATCTGCCTGAATGAAATTTTAGAAAAAGCGATGCTGCCCTCGGCTGCCAAGGTTGGCAAAGCTATTGGTGAATTATTGAATTATTAGTAGCAAGTATCAGGTATTAAGTATCAAGACATGTTCTACATAAATGCCTGATCTATGACTTTTTAACAAACTGGGAAAATTTTAAAAATACAGTAGTAAACAGCAGCTATTTTCACTTTAAAAATCCTGATACCTGCTACTTGCTACCTGATACCAAAAAAACATGAGTAAATTCCACAGCATCCGCGTGATTGATGTCAGAGAAGAAACCGATGACTGCAAATCGATCGCATTTGAAATTCCGGCAGAACTGCAGGAAGAATTTCAATATAAAATGGGACAGCACCTCACCATTCGCGCTATGATCGATGGAGAGGATGTTCGCCGCAACTATTCCCTCTGCTCCAGTCCATTGGACAAGGAGTGGCGTGTTGCCATTAAAAAACTTCCCGGCGGTAAATTCTCGACCTTTGCCAATGATACACTCAGAAAAGGCAATTTATTGGACATTATGCCTCCGGCAGGGCATTTTTACACGGAATTGAATGCCAAAAACAAGAAAAATTACGTTGCCTTTGCGGCGGGAAGCGGTATTACACCTATGCTTTCCATTATAAAAACTGTACTGCGCAGTGAACCCGAAAGCACATTTACACTAGTTTACGGCAATAGAAATACGCTCTCCATTATTTTTCATGAGGAAATCGAAGGCTTGAAAAATAAATTCATGGAAAGACTGAGGGTCTATTATGTGCTCAGTCGCGAAAAACTGGAGGAAGCAATTTTCAACGGTCGTATTAATGAAGAAAAATGCAAGGAACTTTTCGATGGTCTTTTGGATGTCAGCAATTCAGATGAATTTTTTATCTGCGGGCCCGAGGAAATGATTCTTGCGGTGGATAAGTCACTAAAAGAAGCTGGAGTAGCCGAAGAAAAAATTCATTTTGAACTCTTTACAAGTCCGGGTGCCAAGCACGGTAGCGAGAAAAAGGTTTATGCTGCTGAAGATGAAGGCAAGGTGAGTGAGGTAACGGTCACTTCCGATGGCAAAACCTTTACTTTTAATCTGCCATTCGGTCAGGCCAATTTACTGGATGCTGCTATGCGCGAAGGTGCCGATTTGCCCTATGCCTGTAAAGGCGGCGTATGTTGTACCTGCAAGGCCCGTGTGCTCGAGGGTGAGGTGGAAATGGAGAGAAATTATGGTCTCGTGAAAGAGGAAATTGAAGCTGGTTTTATCCTAACCTGTCAGGCTTTTCCAAAAACCGAGAAGGTGGTGATAGATTTTGATGATATCTAGTAGCAGGTACTAAGTATTAGGTATCAGGAAATGAAGTTTTTGTTTTGTCTTGATACCTGCTACCTGATACTTGATACTAATACGAACAACTGTTCGCTTTTTTTGTTATTTCAAATAATTCTGCTATATTGCAAGACATTAATAAACTTTTTGGAATATGGATAATCATAACAACATCCACAGCCTGGAAATGAAATTTCAGAGCAAGATAGATGCCGAAGTCAAAATTGAACCAAAAGACTGGATGCCAGAGGCTTATCGCAAAACCCTCATCCGTCAGATATCGCAGCATGCACACTCCGAAATTGTAGGAATGTTACCCGAAGGAAACTGGATTCTCCGTGCCCCTTCGCTCCGCCGCAAAGTAGCCCTGCTTGCAAAGGTTCAGGATGAAGCCGGACATGGCCTCTACCTTTACAGCGCAGCCGAAACACTGGGCATTTCGAGAGAGGAACTTTTTGAACAATTGATAACAGGTAAGGCAAAATATTCCAGCATTTTTAATTACCCGACCTTGAGCTGGGCCGATATCGGAGCAGTGGGTTGGCTAGTAGATGGTGCTGCCATTATGAATCAGGTGATGCTCACACGTACCTCTTATGGTCCCTATGCCCGCGCTATGGTGCGTATCTGTAAGGAGGAAAGTTTCCATCAGCGCCAGGGTTATGAAATTCTGATTTCTCTGAGCCGTGGCACCGAGGAACAGAAAAAAATGTTGCAAGATGCTGTTGACCGCTGGTGGTGGCCCGCACTGATGATGTTCGGTCCTAATGACTCGGCTTCTACGCATTCTGAACAATCCCTAAAATGGAAAATCAAAAGAAAATCGAACGACGAATTGCGTCAGGATTTTATTGATGCAACGGTGCTTCAAGCCAATTATCTGGGCGTTAAATTACCAGATCCCAATTTGAAATGGAACGAGGAACGTGGTCATTACGACTTTGGTGACATCAATTGGGAAGAGTTTTGGGCAGTGGTAAACGGCAACGGTCCCTGCAACAAACTGCGTTTGAAAGCCCGCAAAAAAGCACAGGAAGAAGGCGCTTGGGTACGCGAAGCGGCCATGGCACATGCGGAAAAAAGGGCAAAGAGAAAGGCGGAGAAAGTCGCATAATAGTATCAAGTATCAAGTAGCAGGTAGCAAGACAAATCCTGATACTTGATACCTGATACCTGATACAATTTTAAAAAGTAAAAAATAAAATCAATGGATAAGAAAGAATGGCCACTGTGGGAAATCTTCATCCGCAGCAAATCGGGACTAAGTCACAAACATGCAGGCAGCTTACATGCCGCTGATGCTGAAATGGCAATTGAAAACGCACGCGACGTATATACCCGCCGCAACGAGGGCGTGAGCATTTGGGTGGTTAAATCATCCGAGGTGATCGCCTCCGATCCTGAACAGGAATATATGTTTGAATCGGCAAAAAATAAAATTTACCGTCATCCGACTTTTTACGATATACCGGAGGAAGTGGGGCACATGTAAGTCAATTTGAGAATTTGAAAATGGATTTTAGAGTTTAAATTACTGAATTATAGTAATTTAAAAAAATTTAATTGCCGCTGTATATACTACAAAAATTTGAAAATTGCAGCATTCAGGTAAAAGTCCTGATACCTGCTACTTGATACCTGCTACTAACATGAACCAATCTCTAATAAACTATACCCTCCAAATCGCCGATAATAACCTCATCCTAGGACAGAGGCTATCGGAATGGTGCGGACATGCGCCCGAGCTGGAAATTGATATAGCGCTGACCAATATTGCGCTTGACCTTATCGGACAATCGCGCAATTTGTACCAATATGCCGCCGAACTGGAGGGCAAAGGACGCAGCGAAGACGATATCGCCTACCTGCGCGACAGCAGCCGTTACCGCAATGTCCTGCTGGTGGAACAGCCGAACGAAGATTTTGCCTACACCATTGCGCGACAGTTCTTTTTCGATGTCTATAATCATCTCTTTTATCAGGAACTGACCAAAAGCAAGGACGAGCGCCTGGCAGAAATTGCCGAAAAATCGCTGAAAGAAATAAATTATCATATCCGTTTCAGCTCGGAGTGGATGATTCGACTTGGCGATGGTACCAAACTGAGTCATGAGAAAATACAGACTGCCGTTGATGATCTTTGGGATTTTATCGGCGAAATGACTTTGTTGAATGATACAGATCGCGAAATGCTTTCAAATGGCATCGGGGTTGATTTAAATAAAATCCGACCGCTCTATTTCCAAAAAGTAAAAGAAATTCTGGCTGAAGCCACACTGAATATTCCCGTAGAGGAACCCTTCCAAAAAGGCGGTAAAAACGGTATTCACAGCGAATTTTTAGGGCATTTGCTTGCAGAAATGCAGTGGATGCAGCGGGCTTATCCTGGGGCAGAATGGTAGTCACAACCGACAAAATCTGGCAACTCCTGGAGTCGGTCAGCGACCCTGAAATACCAGTGCTGACTGTCTTAGATATGGGCATCGTGCGCGAGGTGAAAAGCTTTGGCGATGGCGTTGAAGTTGTCATAACTCCCACCTACTCGGGTTGCCCTGCCATGAAAAGTATTGAGTTTAGCATCATTGCTGAATTGGAAGCCAATGGCATTCATCCGGTAAAAGTCACCACAGTCCTAAGTCCCTCCTGGACAACTGACTGGATGAGCGAAGAAGGTCGCAAAAAATTAAAAGTATATGGCATAGCGCCACCCATTCCCGGCACCAATGCCAAACGAATTGAGGCCTTGTTCAGTGAGGCGCCTCAGCCCGAGTGCCCGCATTGCGGCGCAAAAAACACCAAATTAGTCAGTCAGTTTGGCTCTACAGCCTGCAAGGCATTGTATCAGTGCCAGGATTGTAAGGAACCCTTTGATTATTTTAAATGTCACTGACATCAATTTGAAAATTATTCAATCTTGTAGATAAAAATATCTTTTTATGGTTTTTAGGCCTAATTTCCGTATTATAATATGGAAATTAGGCCTAAATTTCTTATGAGGATAAAAAACGTTTTAATTTTAGGATATTAAATCCTCCCCTATTTAAAAATGATCAGCAAAACAGTTTGGATTTTATCTCTTGTCAGTCTATTTACCGATACGGCGAGTGAAATGTTGTATCCTGTAATGCCGATTTTTCTAAAATCCATCGGTTTTTCGGTCCTTTTAATTGGCATTCTGGAGGGCATGGCCGAGGCGACTGCTGCTTTCAGCAAGGGTTATTTCGGTAAAATGTCGGATTTAAGTGGCAAAAGATTGCCTTTTGTGCAGTTGGGCTATAGCCTCAGTGCCCTTTCGAAACCTATGATGGCGCTTTTTACTTATCCACTTTGGATTTTTTTCTCAAGAAGTCTCGACCGTTTAGGAAAAGGCATCAGAACTGGCGCCCGCGATGCCATATTATCGGAAGAGGCGACTGCCGAAACCAAGGCCCGCATCTTTGGTTTTCACCGATCGATGGATACTTTAGGTGCTGTAATTGGGCCACTTTTTGCCTTGATTTATCTCTATTTTTATCCCGCAGATTATAAAAATTTGTTTCTAATTGCCTTGGCTCCCGGACTATTGGCGATTCTTTGTACCTTATTATTAAAAGAAAAAAGCTCCCTAAAGTCCCTGAAGAGTAGGCCAGGTTTTTTTTCCTACCTAAATTACTGGAAAACAGCAGCAAAGGATTATCGCAGACTTGTAATCGGACTGCTATTTTTTGCACTCTTCAACAGTTCGGATGTTTTTCTGCTCCTGAAGGCTAAAGAATCGGGCCTCGATGATGTTCAGGTAATCGGCGTTTATATCTTTTATAATCTGGTTTATTCAATTTTTGCCTATCCTATCGGTATTTTGGCCGACATGGCAGGAATCAAAAAAACGCTTATTTTCGGCATCCTTGTCTTTGCCGCGGTCTATGCCGGAATTTCATTTGCTTCGGCAAGTTATCAGTTTTATCTACTCTTTTTGCTTTACGGAATTTATGCCGCTGCAACCGAGGGCATTTCAAAAGCCTGGATTACAAACATTTCCGATAAAAAAGACACTGCAACAGCCATTGGATTTTACAGTAGTTTTCAAAGCATAGCGGCGTTGTTGGCGAGCAGCCTTTGTGGATTGCTTTGGTTTTATGGCGGTTCTACAATTGCTTTTTTAATTACGGCGATCGCGGCTGTGGTTACGGCTATTTATTTGACAATTTACACTTTACAAATCAAAAGGTAATAAAAGCACAAAAAAGCCACCCTTTTCGGAGCGGCTTAGTTGCTTAATTTTCAGAATTTATTTTTATGAATTATTTAAAATGTGTTTTATTGCCAAAGTTAATACTGACTTGATATTACATTTAGTTTATATTCAAATTTCCTGTATTGGAAGTT
>CANETR010000117.1 GCA_947441325.1 Saprospiraceae bacterium | reverse complement strand
TTGTTTGAGGACATGGTATTTGTATTGGTGCAATCAAATACAGATATCTTAAATAAACTTTATGCAATTATTCTTGGTAGAAAAGCATTTAAGATAAGCCCGGAAATGGATTTAATGCCTTATCTAAGTTCAATTCTTTCAAGAAATTCTCTTAAAAGAGAAAACAGTGCTAGCACAAAAGGATTGATAGATTTTATGGAAAAGTTAAGTGAGGTCTTTACTAAATTTGATAAACTAAAACAGTTGGAAAAAATTTTTGCTGGATCTGACGAGATAAAAATTACAAAAAGAAAAAAGTCATCATCTGATTTTGAAAAATTAGAAGCCATGATGGCTTAATAAATAAATATAAATGCAAAACAGCAATTACCATATACTTATAGAAAAATTAGATGCTTTCATTCGAAAGTATTACGTCAATAACCTCATCAGAGGTATTTTGCACAGTCTTGCACTTATCAGTGTGATGTGGACGAGCTTTGTATTGCTCGAACATTACGTGTTCAATGCCTCGGTTTCCTCAATGGCATTTCGCAAAGCCCTTTTTTATTCTTTTAGTTTCAGCGCAATAATTGCATTGGGCGTATGGGTTTTAATACCTATGGTACAATATTTCCGTTTGGGAAAAATTATCAGTCATGAAAAAGCAGCGCAGATCATTGGGGAACATTTTGCAAATGTTAAAGACAAATTGTTGAATGTATTGCAGTTGAAATCTATGTCGGAGCAGGAGCAGAGTTCATTACTCGTAGCTGCAATTAACCAAAAAACAGAGGAGCTAAAGCCAGTACCATTCAAAAATGCCATAGACCTCAAGAAAAATCGCAAATACTTGCGTTTTGTATTGCCGCCACTGTTCATCTTTTTGGGGCTGTTGCTCTCTTCAAATATCATTCAGAACAGTACCAATCGTATTCTCAACAGCAATAAGGAGTTTGAAAGAGAGGCGCCTTTCGAATTTGTGGTGCTCAATTCCGATAAAAAAGTTGTTCAGTTTGAAGACTTTACCCTCGAAGTGGAAATAAAAGACAAAGGCGCTATGCCTTCGGAAGTTTTTATTGAGGTGGACAATTATAAGTATAAGCTAGAAAAAACAGGCCCATCAAAATATAAATACACTTTCTACAAAATCCAGAAAGATGCTAAATTCCGTCTTTCTGCCAATGGGTTCAGTTCTAAGAATTACGACATCAATGTATTGGAAAAACCCAATATCCTCGATTTGGCAGTAAGACTCAAATATCCTGCCTATACAGGTCGCAGCAATGAAAATGTCAGTAATGTGGGAGACCTTGCAGTGCCTGTTGGAACCGATATCGAATGGCTTTTTGGTGCTGAAAATACCGATGCGCTCTCTGTACTTTTTCCGGGAGATAAAAACCCTGTAAATGCGCAGCGTGCCGACCGTAAAATGTACACTGTCCGTAAAAAAGTAATGCAGGATGGTGTGTATAAGATTTTTATCTCAAACAGTCTCTTACCAAATGCCGATTCTGTGAGCTATACACTCACCGTCATTCCCGATTTATTTCCAAGCATAGAACTGGAGAAATTTGCCGATTCGACCGATGAAAGAGTAGTTTATCTCGCTGGCGAGGCTTCCGATGATTATGGTATCAGAAATCTTTCATTGCATTATAGCATTGAGCGCGATGGCAAGCTTATCAAGCAGGAGACGATGCCAATGGCAATCAGTGCAGGGAAACAAACTACTTACAATCATACGCTCAACATGCGCAGCTTCGACCTCAAAGCAGGCGATAAGTTCAGCTATTATTTTCAGGTTTGGGACAACGACGGCGTTCAAGGCAGCAAGTCGGCCAAAACGGCTATGATGTTCTATCAGATGCCGACAATGGATGAGGTGGAGAAAAAGGAAGAAAGCAATAATGAGCAAATCAAATCCGATTTGGAAAATGCGATGAAAGAGGTCGAAGAGTTGCAAAAAGCACTCAAAAAAGCCAAGGAAGGTGTTTTGCAAAAGAATGAACTCAATTGGCAGGATCGTCGTGAAATTGAAAAATTGCTCGATCAACAAAAACAAGCCGAAGAAAAAATCAAAGAAGCTCAGGAGAATTTCAAAGAGAACATGAAAAATCAGGAGGAATTCCAGAAAGTGGATGAAGAACTGATGGAAAAGCAAAAGATGCTGGAGGAACTTTTTGAGCAGATTATGTCTGATGAGATGAAAGAACTTTTTGAGAAAATGGAGAAAATGCTCGATAATCTCAATAAAGATGAAGTCTTGAAGCAAATGGAAAATATGGAGCTCAACGATGAAAAGCTCAAGGCCGAGCTTGACCGTATGCTCGAACTGTTCAAGAAAATGGAAGTGGAAAAGGAAATGACCGATGCGATTAGCAAATTGGATTCATTGGCCCAAAAACAGGAGGAGCTGAGTAAGGAAACAGAGAAAAACGAAAATGCTTCTCCCGAAAAGCAAAAAGAACTGGAACAAAAGCAAGATCAATTGAACAAAGAATTTGAAAAAATTCAGGAGAAAATCGACAAGGCTAAGGAAAAGAACCAGGAGCTTGAACAACCTATGGATCTCGATTCAAAAGAATTAGAGCAACAGGAGAAAGATGTTCAGGAAGAACAGGAGAATTCCTCGCAGCAACTCGATAAGAAGCAGAATAAAAATGCTTCCAAGTCGCAGAAGAATGCTGCACAGAAAATGAAAAAAATGTCGAAACAAATGCAGCAGATGATGCAGATGAATCAGATGCAGCAGATGGAAGAGGATGTAAAGGCCATGCGACAGTTGCTTGAAAACTTAGTGGGACTCTCATTCGAACAGGAAAGACTTATTGACGAAGTAGCAAAATCGATTCCCAACACTCCGGCATATACTGGCTTGGTGCGCGAACAGTTTAAACTCAAAGATGATTTTAAACACATTGAAGATAGCCTTAACGTGCTTGCCAAAAGAGTACATCAGATACAGGGCTTTATTACCGAAAAGGTAACTGATGTCAAAAAATCTATTAAAAATAGTATTACGGATCTTGAGGATCGCGACAAGAGAGCAGCTTCAGTCAATCAACAGTATGCCATGACCTATGTGAATGACCTTGCACTTATGTTAAGCGAATCGATGAATCAGATGCAGCAGCAGATGGCACAGCAAATGTCGGGTCAGCAAATGTGTGAGAAACCGGGTGATGGTCAGGATGGAGATGGGAAAAAACCGGGTAAGCCTGGCAATAAGCCTGGAATGGGTGGACTAAAACAAATGCAGGATCAACTCAATCAACAGATTGAAAAAATGCAGCAACAGATGAAAAATGGACAAAATCCATCAAGCAAGGATTTTGCCGAGATGGCTGCAAAACAAGCTGCAATAAGAAAGGCATTGCAGGATATGAAACGTCAGAAACAGCAAAATGGCAAGGATGGCGGAAAAGAACTGCAGGAACTGATGAATCAGATGGATAAAACTGAAACCGATTTGGTAAATAAAAAGCTACCAAACGACATCAATAAGAGACAACAGGATATTCTGACGAAATTACTAGAACATGAAAAGGCAGAGCGTGAGCGTGAATATAACAATGAGCGCAAATCGGAACAGCCAAAACAAACAGAACCTAAGATTCCGCCTGCAATGCAGGATTATCTAAAGCAGCGCAAAGGACAGGTCGAAATGTTCAAAACTGTTTCTCCTGCTTTGAAGCCTTATTACAAAAACCTGGTCGAAGAGTATTTCAGGTCTTTGAAATAGCGCCGTAAAGTAAAAGTTGAATTAGCTTGATGGAGCTGTTTGCTCCCATAAAAAGTCCCGATATCAATGCCAGATATCGGGACTTTTTTAAAGATGTTGATTCACTTATTTTGTGAGATTAGCAAAGATTTCTGGGAGCAAGCTATAAGTTTCTTTTTAAGATTAGCATGAGTAGTGTACTATAATTAGAGGGAGCTTTTGTAGATAGAACAAGCTTTATTTCTTCATATAGCTTTTGTCAGGGGCAGAAATCAAGCCTCTTTGTGAAACCATTCTTAATAAGTCTTTGGACGAAACAGCTATAAAACGACCTATCAAATGTAAAGCGATTTACCAAATTTATTGCATATCAAATAAAATGTTGGATTGAATTAAGCCCCAAAAATGCCTGTAATGAGTACAAAATGTTAAAAAACCCTATAAAATTATACTTTCGAATAAAATGTTCATGTTTTTTCTTGTTCACGTAACGTGAACATTGTATATTTGTGAACATATTTAATATAACATGAAACAAGAAATTGTAAATAAAGCCCTTGAAGTCCTAAGGCAAACAACTGGTATTCAGGCTGTTTTTAATGAAAAGGGGCCTTTAGATGGCGTTTTGGAAATGGCATATAATGGTGTTGTTAATGTCTTTAGCGTAGAAATAAAAGAGGAATTAAGAAGGTATCAATTACTTCAAATTGAAAATTACTTGAAAAGCAATAAAGATTTTTTGCTGATTGCTAATCGGATATTCCCAAAAATTAAAGAAGAACTCCGTGAAAAAGAAATACCTTATCTGGAAGCAAACGGGAACATTTACATAAAAAAAGATGGGCTATTTTTATTTGTAGATACCCAAAAAACACTAGAGATTGAAAAGAATAAGGGCAATAGGGCATTTACCAAAACTGGCTTAAAAGTGTTGTTATATCTATTGCAGCACAAAGAAGCGATTCATTTACCACAACGTGAATTAGCCAATTTGACCAATGTTGCTTTGGGCAATATTCCGCAGGTAATTGAGGGCCTCAAAGAAACCGGCTATTTAATTCCTTTAAGCAATAAAACTTTCTTGTGGGAAAACCGGAAAGCGCTTTTTGAAAGATGGGTAGCAGAGTATGGCAGTATTCTACGACCTAAGTTAGTGAAAGAACGTTACACACTAAAAGCAAAATGGCAGGAAATACAGTTTTATAAGCATAAAACAGTTTGGGGTGGAGAACCCGCAGCAGATTTAATTACCAATCATTTACGTCCGGAAAAGTTTATGTTGTATACCAAGGAAAATAGAATGGAACTCATTAAAAACTACAATCTAATGCCGGATAAAAATGGAGAAATAGAGGTCTTAGAAATGTTTTGGGGAGAGAATGAAGGCAAAACAGCGCCGGCAATCTTAGTATATGCTGAATTGATGCTGGAGGCCGGCAAACGAAATAAAGAAACAGCTGAAAAAATTTACCATGAGCACATCGAGCCAAACCTATAAAGACTTAGCTATACCCTACTTCAAAGAATCCTTTGATTGCATTGACGAAGTAATGAATGCACTGCAGATTCCATATTATTTGATTGGTGTAAGTGCCATTGCTTTGGAGTTGCTTAAGGAAGGTATAAAACCAAGCAGAGGTACTAAGGATATTGATTTTGCAGTAATGATTTCAAGTATTACTGAGTATGAAAAAATAAGCGCTGCATTAGAGCTAAAAGATTTTAAAAAAGTGGCTACGCCTTGGACATTTTATTCTGAGAAGTTTAGGGTTGCTATTGATTTGCTTCCCTTTGGTGAAATTGAAGAAAATAATACGGTTAATTTCAATGAACGATATACCGATTTACATGTGCTCGGTTTTAGAGAAGTAATGGAAGAGGCTGTACAGGTGGAAATAGAAGAAAAAATTGTAAATATCCCTCCTCTAGAGGGGATGGTCATTTTAAAATTGATAGCATGGAGCGATCGTCCCGAAGAACGGGAAAATGATCTTTCTGATATCCTTAAAATCATCGAACACTATTATAATTTGAAGTGGGATGAAATTGTAGAAAAGCATTTTGATACCTTAGATAAAGACCCCTTTGATCAATTGCTTATAGCAGCTGAAGTATTGGGTAGAAATTCGCAGTTATACCTGCAAAAGTCAGAAGCTATATCAGAAAGGGTACTGAAGGTGTTGGATGCCAATTTGGCAGATCCCGCCAAATCTGCTATAGCAAGAGATTGGGCAAGAAAACTGGATAAAGAAATTGAGTATGCTTTTGCCTTGCTAGGTGCATTTCAAAAAGGTATAACAGATGAGGTCTCAGGGCTAGAAATTTGAAACTATAGCAGCTTACTTTTTTAGAAATAACATAAAATTAGGCGAGAGATTAAACACAAATCTACATTTTATTAAGACAACGTGAATTGAAGGCAAGACATTAGATTAATTTTCGTCCTGTAAAACTAAACCCATAGATTGAATAGCTATCATCATTTAGCTCGTTTTCTTTAAAGGTTGATTATCTTTAATTTAAATCCATGCATGCACACAAAAAGTCCCGATATCAATGCAAGATATCGGGACTTTTATATCAAAATACATTCACATATTTAACAAGACCTTTCCTTTTTTAAGCCCTCATTCCCCACCTCACTTTTTATCGCCCAATCCAAAAACAGGAAGTGAATTTGCATGAAACATCGTATTCAATTTTGGAATCTCAGTTTTTAAAATGGCCGCCCATTTATTGATTTCTACATCTGCTAAGGCCGATAATTCTACAAATGCTTCAAGCACCTGTTTGGTTGGAGCGGTTTTTCCGCTCTCGGCATAATTATACAAATCGGCAATTTTATCATTCAGCTTTATCGGATAATTCAAGATATCCTGAGCGCTTTTCAATTTAGTCTGATAAATTGCATCTTCAATTTCGGTCATCTTTTTACTTAAGGAGTCGGCGTATTCTTTCAAATCCTTTGGATA
>CANETR010000116.1 GCA_947441325.1 Saprospiraceae bacterium | reverse complement strand
CAGTGTTATTTGCTACTGCCGCTGCTTTTGCTTTTGCCGGTGTAAGTCCAATGTCACCAAAAATATTCTGCGCCAGCCAAAATTGCAATAAGCCAAATAGCATAAATATTCCTGCTAAGCCAAAGCCCCAGTTCCAGCCTATTTTTTCGCCCAAATATCCGCAAAGTAGAATACCAAAAAATGCTCCGGAGTTTACCCCCATATAGAAAATGGTATAAGCGCCGTCTTTTTTCGATTCCAATTCGGGGCTTTTATACATTTGTGCTACTATAGAGGTCATATTTGGTTTGAAAAAACCACTTCCGAAGACTAAAAGCACCAAGCCTGTATAAATGAAAAATGGTGATTCCACCGCCATGGCAGCATGTCCAAAAGTCATGAGTAAGGCTCCGATAAGCACTGCATAACGATAGCCAACAACCTTATCGGCAAAATAACCGCCAAGCAGGGTTGAAATATAAACCAGTGAGGTATAAGTACCAAAAATTGCCATTGCATGTCCTTTTTCCCATTGCCAGCCACCTTCAGCAATGCTAGCCGTAAAAAACATGATCAGAAGCGCGCGCATCCCATAATAGGAAAAGCGTTCCCACATTTCGGTAAAAAAGAGAACAAATAAGCCAGCGGGATGTCCTAAAACCTTTTCTTTGAACATATCGTTGCTGCTAATGTCAGTGCTTTGCATAAGATTTTATTTTTTTAGATAAAAAAAGCCCTTCAATAAACTGAAGGGCAGAGTATAATTACAAATTATTTAATGCCATGCATCATTTTCAAAAGGGTATTGGATAGAAGGAAAAGAATAACCGAAGCGATTCCAGCCATTATAACAAATACCATAAAAAACCCATAGAGGCTATTAATTTTGATACCAAAGATGTTTTTCTCTTTAGCCTGAGCTTTGGTAGCAAGGGCTTCATAAACTTGTTTTTTCACATTGCCATCTTTAATATCGTCGAAAAGGATAACTGAAATGGCCATACTTTTCACGCCATTCACATCCTCTGTTTTAATGTCTTTGGTTTTTGGATCGCGTTTGAAAAGTTGCAGGCTTTTTTCTTTTTCTAAAGTGATAACCTGTTCGTAGCTCACCATTTTTTCAGGGTATAATTTACTCAACATACCAGCAAAGTCATTTGCCATCGCATTACTCATGAACCATATACCCATAAGTAAAGATGCCAGTCTTAGCGGAGAAAGGCGGGCTACCATAGAAAGCCCGATTGGAGAAAGGCAAAGCTCACCCAATGTGTGAATAAGATACATGCTCAGTAACCAATACATACTGGTTTTTGAAGCGCCTTCAACTCCCTGTACCCCAAAAGCGATAACAAGATAACCGATGGCAAGTAGGAAAAGACCTATTGCCTGTTTAATTGGAGAGGCGGGCTCAGCATTTCTTTTGCCCAAAAATGCCCATAAGATTGCAAATATTGGAGCGAAAATAATAATGGCCAATGGATTTACCGATTGGAAATAAGATGCTGGCATCTCCCATCCGAACAGGAATCGATCTGTTTGCTGATCAGCAAATAATGTTAAAGAAGCTCCGGCCTGTTCAAATGCAGACCAAAAGAAGATTACAAAAAATGCAATGATGTAAATTACAATAATTCTGTTTCTTTCTATTTTAGTCAAAGAAGGGTCGGTAATTACAAATCCCGATGCGGCAATTGAAGTTGCAAAAATAAGCGTTGATACAGGATTGAATTTTACTACCAAAAGGAACAATGCCCATAGTGCGCCATAAACAATCAACCAAATAAAAATTCTTTGGAAATTGATCGCAGTTTTTGGTTTTGTCTCTACAACTTCAGCTACTTCATGTTTAGGTTTTCCACCAACTGGAGTTCCATCGGCTGCTACAATGTATTTATTTTTAAGAAATTCGAAAACCAAAACGCCAATGATCATACCTACACCGGCAGCAAAAAATCCCCAACGATAGTCAATTTTCTCTGCTAATGTACCGCAAATAAGCGGAGAGAAAAATGCACCGAGGTTGATACCCATGTAAAATATAGAAAAAGCACCGTCAACTCTCTTATCGCCTGGAGCATACAATTGGTTTACCAAAGTAGAAATGTTTGGTTTGAAAAAACCGTTTCCAATGATTAGTGCCAATAAACCCAGAAAAAATGCCGTAGGCGCTATGGATGTACCAAGGCTGCTTGCACTTAGAAAAAGTAAAAATTGTCCGATTGCCATGATAATACCACCAACAAAAATCGATCTTCTATTTCCCCAGTACCTATCGGAAATATACCCGCCAATTAGTGGTGTCAAGTAAACAAGACCGGTGAAATTGCCATACAATTCAGATGAAAACTCAGAATCAAAGAGTAAGGCTTTTGTCATAAAAAGCATCAGAATAGCCCTCATGCCATAGTAGGAAAACCTTTCCCACATTTCAGTGGCAAACAAAAGATAGAGACCCGCTGGGTGTCCTTTTTGAGAAGAAATATTATCCATAATTTTAAAAATTACAATTAACGAAGGGTTTATAGTTCAAAGACTAAGTAAATATTAGTCTAATTCGAATGTTAAGGTAAGAAAAACTGTTAAAATCAAAAAATTAATGTTCCAAATATTGCATCAGCGCCTATTTTCTGACTGCTTTGGCCTCATTCAGCAGTGCATCGTCTGCCTGTCCCGATCCAATAAAATAATATGAACCCTTACCTAAATTTACAACATTGCTCAAATTTTCTTTAACATGTGGAAATTCTTTCTCACTGAAATAGAATACAGTAAGTCTGATATCCTTTTTAGCATTTTTGCGAATCAGTTTTTTCAAAGAGGGATTGATGCTGAAATTGCCGTCAGTAGATAAAATGAGTCTGTTGTTGCCACCCTTAATAAAACTTTTGGATGCATTGGAATAAGAGAGGGCCAATCCAGAATTTATATTGCTCGTTGTTTTACTGTTCAGGCTGTTGAGCTTGTCCATGATTTGGGCCTTGTTTTTGGCAGAGCAGGCATCTATGAGCACTTCTGCACGTTCCGAATAAGTGATAACCGTAATAAAATCTTCCTCGCGCAGTAAATCGAGAAATTTATCCATCGATTTTTTCAGTGCAGGTAGTTTTTCGGCACTGTTCATCGATGCTGATATGTCGATAAGCAGTATCAGATTGTTCGCTGCAAAGGCATTCAAGCTTTTGGCTTCGGCAATTTTTATACTATCATTACGCAAACTATCTTGCTTTTTCTTCTCGAGCATTTCCATGAATTTTTCCACATCGGGTAGGGGTGCAGGTCGTATGCTGTCGAATGCAGGGTGCAGGGGATAAATAATCTCAAAAATAGGTGGAACCTCATCTGCTATGAGTCGCTTGGCAGCAGTCTGATCTATCATTCTATTATAATTCCGGGTCATGCCGCCATTGTTTCGGTTATAAATGCTCAACAATTCTTTATTATAGAAATAGTAAACTCCACTGTAGGTCATCGCAGTATATTTATTGTTTCCGGCAATGAAGTTTTGGGCAGTTTTCAAAATTTCTTCGGCCGATTTAAGCGACTGATCATATAGTTGGCTCAATTCTGCTCTGTTAAGATTTGCTGTAAAAAGAGCTGATTTTCTGGATTTCGCATTGTTTATCATTTCTCTCAAACGGGCGCAGTCTTCTTTGATGAGTTCTCCCTTATCGCCGGCTCTTAGGGAACTCATAACCCTTTTACTCTGTTGGAAACACTGAAAAAGCTCATAGATTATATCCCCGAATCCATTGGCATTCGAAGGGTCGCGATAACTACTCATCAGTGCATTCAGATTCCAGAACAGCTTTTCCTTTAGGGCAAAAATATCGAAATATGCTACCTCAATTTGTCGGAGCATTTCATAGCCTTTTTTAAGATGTTGGTCAGTTTTGTATTCGCCACTGCTCAGGTAAACAGAGAGGTTTTTTTTCAAGCGGTCAATTTTCAGACTAACTTCCTTGGTTTTCTGAATCAGGTCGATTGCCTTAGCCTTTTGTTCACCTTCAATAAAGCGGTTTGTTTGGGAAATTAGCTTATAAAGGCTATCGTAATTGCTAAGATTTGATGTGAATGAGACCTGGATAGTTGGCGTCTGCTGCGCATCAACGTATTGATTGAAACTCATATTAATTGCTTCAAATTCAGGCAAAAGCAAGCCCAATTCGTAAACAATTTCATTTGAGTAGCGCAGATAATTATTTAAAGCATCCGATACGTTTTTATCAATAACTTTGCTTTGGGCATCAAGCCTTTCTGACTGAAAAATGAAGAATATACCGATTGAAATCTGACAGATAAATTTAAAACCGATTGACATTTTTAACGCTGAAAAACTAATCATATCAAAAAAGATGAAGCCTGCGCATTTTTTGTTTAATTTGCAAACTTAATAATTACGGACGATGTTTTTATTTAAATTATAATACAAATGAAATACCTATACCTTTGTTTAGCATTGCTATTGTCTTTGACAACATTTGCGCAAAGTCCCGAAATAGTAAAAGGCACACTTTTGCTGCGAATAACTAACGATTCCGATTTGCTAAAAATTGTGGACGATAACCATATGTTGAATGGTTCACCCAGCGGTCTTAGGCCCTCCCGATTACTCTCTGAAGAATTGGGCGTTTGGCTTGTAGAATTCGATCATTACGCGCACAGCCATGAAGCGATGCTGGAAAATCTGCAGCAACATCCGCTTTGTATAGCAGCCCAGCTTAACCGAAAACTAAAGCAGCGTGCCACAATTCCAAATGACCCAAATTTTGCACAGCAGTGGCAGTATATTAATACAGGTGCAGGCGGAGGTGTTGCCGATGCCGATATCGATGTAGATCTGGCCTGGGATTTCACTACCGGCGGACTAACCGCATTGGGCGATACTATTGTTGCTTGCATTATAGACGACGGACTAAGCCTCACGCATGCCGACATGCAGGCAAACCGTTGGTACAACTGGGCAGAAATCCCGGGTAATGGAATTGACGATGACCTCAATGGCTATGTGGATGATTTTAGAGGCTGGGATGCTTATGACAATGACGACGATATCAGTGGAGGAAATTTTGGCGGAGGCCATGGAACACCTGTTGCTGGAATCGTAGGCGCTAAAGGAAATAACGGAATTGGGGTGAGTGGCGTAAACTGGGATGTAAAACTGATGATAGTTGTGGGCGGCGGCGATGAAGCCGAAGCGGTAGCAGCCTACAATTATCCACTGCGCATGCGCCGTTTGTACAATCAGACCAATGGTCAGCGCGGTGCCTTTGTGGTTACTACTAATGCCTCTTGGGGTGTAGATGGGGCACTTGCATCCACTGCACCTATATGGTGTGCTTTGTACGATAGCTTAGGTGCTCAGGGTATTTTGAATGCTGGAGCTACCACCAATTCGAATACCAATGTAGATGTTCAGGGCGACCTGCCCACACAGTGTCCAAGTAATTATCTGGTTTCGGTTACCAATATGAACCGCAGCGATCAAAAAATCACATCGGCAGGCTATGGACTTGTCTCAATCGACCTTGGAGCTCCAGGCGAAGGAACTTACACGGTGGCTTCACCAAATGGATATGGCGGATTTGGCGGAACTTCTGGTGCAACGCCGCATGTCACCGGAACCATTGCCCTGCTATATTCCGCTCCTTGTCCGCTATTGGCATTCAGAGCCAAAACCGACCCGCAGGGAACTGCCTTGCTCATGAAAGATTTTCTATTACGTGGTGTCGATACCCTGCCAAATCTTCAAAATATCACGGTGAGCGGAGGACGCCTCAATGCGCATAAAAGTATGCTTTTAGCCATGCAGTCGGGCTGCGCACTTTCGGGCTGTTATCAGCCATATGGGCTTGCAGCATTAAATGTTACAGACAGTACAGCGCTTTTGAGCTGGAATTCAGTGCCTGATGCTTCTTTGGGTTATCTTCTCAGATACAGGGAATTGGGCAGCAATACCTGGACCGATTTGATTTTGAATGATACCTTTGTTCAGATTTCGGCACTTAATCCCTGCACAGCATACGAATGGCAGGCTGCAGCCGATTGCGACACGGCACAGAGTAACTATACCGGCTCTGCTGTATTCAACACGCAAAATTGTTGCCTTGCTCCTCAGATAATTACAGTTGATAGCATCTCGCCGCTTGCTGCAAATTTTTCCTGGAATGCAGTCGCAAATGTCATAAATTATACGGTAGAATATCGCGAATTGAACAGTGCCAGTTGGATTACAGTCACAACAGCATCAAACAATATCAGCATTAATGCGCTTGATAGCTGTACCGAATACGAACTGAGAATCATTTCGCAATGTGCAGTAAATGTCAACAACAGCTATTCACAGTCTGTTCGCTTCAGAACCAATGGTTGTGGTAATTGTATCGACCTCGCTTATTGCAGTTCGGCTGGTGGCGATGCGAGTTATGAATGGATCAGTTCTGTTGAACTAAATGACATTGTAAGCAGCAGTGGCGATAATGGAGGCTATGCCGATTTCACTTCGAGAAGTAGCGGTCTGTTCAGGGGGCAGGCTTATCCGCTCAATTTACAGTTGAGTACCGCACCTGCGCCAACTGCCAACTGGCGCTGGAAGGTCTGGATAGATTATAACCAGGATGGAGATTTTAATGATACGCTAGAACTAGTTTATAGTGCCGGACCCATCACTACACAGACATTCACAAGTACAGGTATT
>CANETR010000115.1 GCA_947441325.1 Saprospiraceae bacterium | reverse complement strand
GTCGAGCGGCATAAATCATAGCCAAATTGGTATACAATTCTATCGTCATATTCTCTCTGCCAAATGGCTTAGTTTTAATCAATTCAATGGCAGCCTGAATAATTGAAAATGCCTTTGTCAATTGCTCTTTTTCGAGGTAGAAATTGGATAGTTTAATATAGGCTTGTAATTCGTAACGATTGTTTTTACCAATAAACTTGACAGATTCTGCTGCCAAACGCTCCCAATAATATTTTGTAGAATCGCTGTTTTCAAGATCTGTGAAATTATCGGCCATTGTCTCCAATGCACTCAAGTACTTGGACCACATTTTTAGCTCATTGTATATGGGCAATGATTTTCGGATTAGTTTGTTCGAAGCATCGTAAGATCGCTCGGTCCTGAGAATGCGGGCATTCCTGAAATAGTCATTTGCCAAAACTCTTGAGTTGGAGGCATTCTGTGCTGAAACAAAATTCAGACAACTGATCAGAAAAAATAAAATCTTAAGCAATTTCATAGGTGTAGCATTAGTCTTTCCATCTTTTTTGAACAAAAATACCCAAAACAAGCAGCATAATAGTTAAAAAAGCCAAAATCACAGAAAAAACAGGAAGCTGTTCCTGCTGCTGTTCTGCATCTAGCGCCGATAAGGTGGGCGACACCATTAAAAGTCCCATTATTGCTGTAATTCTTACGAAATTATACATCTGATTAAGTGCTTTTTATGCCTACAAATTTAAGGCTTTTTTCTCTTAGCTTCAACTATTTTGCCAAAAACTGACTATCGTCAACATTCATATATGCTCGCATCAGCTATATCTGATGTCTGGGTCATGAAAATAACTTTTTTCAATGCCGAGATTTGTAACATCAAATAATCAAACAGACAAGTTAATAACAACATTTTCAGTATTTAAAACCCAATTTTTTTTAATAAACACAAACAAACATTTTAATCATGAAGTACGTAATCAAGACAAACAGCAAAATCAGAAAAACTTCTGTATTCAGAGAGCTTCTTAAGCTTATTGATGGCCTCCGTCAAATCATTTCTTTGAAATGGGCCAGCTGCCCCAAATTGGTAGCAAATCTTGAAAGCTATGAAGATGGAGTATATATACTCAGCTACTCAATAGACTTAAACGGAAACTATCTCTATCTCTCAACGAAGGGAGAAGATATTTATTCCATGAATGAGAATTTGAAAAACAATCTGCTATTTATTTAGTAAGGATCAACGTCGATGACCATTCTTGTGCCTGATAGATTTTTCAGGGTTTTCATTTCTTGCTGAATACTTTTGAGGAGCTTTTTAGCCTCAGAAAGTCCGCTTGAATTCAAGCCCATTTTCAAAAGAAAATCTATCAGGTAGTAAGAGCGGATTCTTGATATTCCTGGAACAGCCGGTCCCAGCACGCGATCGCCCAATACTTTTTTTAACCTGTCAGCCACAAAAATGGAGGCATCTTCCAAGATGTTTAATTTTTTGTGTCTCAGCTGAATGTGAATCAGTCTATTGAAAGGTGGATATTGAAAATCCTTTCTTTCCCTTAGTTCGCGCGACAGAAAACTGTCAAAATTCTGTTGTAAAATCTCGAAAAGTACAGGATGTTTCAAGTTGAATGCCTGTACAATAACTTTACCTTGTTTCTTTTTTCTCCCAGCTCTTCCGGCCACCTGAGTAATGAGCTGATAAGTTCTTTCAGAAGACCTGAAATCGGGAAAGTGCAGCAATTGATCTGCACTTAAAACGCCCACCAAACCTACATTGTCGAAGTCGAGCCCCTTACTGACCATTTGAGTCCCAACTAAAATGTCAGCTTCGCCGTTCTCGAAACTGTGTATAATTCTATCTACACCTTCCCGGCCTTTTACGCTATCCCAATCCATCCTCATAATATTTAGATCCGGAAAGAAAATTTTGAGGTCGTCCTCAATTTTTTCGGTGCCGAAACCCTTTATTTTTAGATCTACAGCATTGCAGGCCTTGCATTTTTTGGGTAGCGCTTGTCGGTTTGCACAATAATGACAATGTAAATCGTTGCTGAATTTATGAAATGTCATACTTACGTCACAATCATTGCATTCTACTGTCCAGCCGCAATCGCCGCATTGATAAATTGGCGCATAGCCTCTTCTGTTTTGAAAAAGAATCACTTGCTCACCTGCATCTGTCGTTTCTTTTATAGCATCGAGCAGCTGTTGGGTGAAATGAGATTTCATCCTTTTTTGCTTAGTTTCTTCAGCCGCATCTACAATCAAAATCTGAGGCAGAGCAATTTCTCCAAACCTTTCTCTCATAGAGACTAAGCCGTATTTTCCTTCCTGCACATTGCGCATTGTTTCTAGCGATGGGGTGGCAGTTCCAAGCAGCGTTTTGGCTTTGAAGAGTGATGCCAGATAGATTGCAGCATCTCTTGCATGATAGCGAGGAGCCGGATCCTGTTGTTTATAAGAGGGGTCGTGCTCTTCATCCACTATGATAAGCCCCAGATTACTGAAAGGAAGAAATAGGGCAGACCTTGCTCCTAAAATAATATTTGCCGATTGTTGCACATTTTTCCAAATCTCCACCCTTTCATTTCTATTGAATTTTGAGTGATAAACCTGTATTCTGTCGGCAAAATGTTTTTGAAGGCGCCCCACAATCTGAGCTGTCAAAGCAATTTCTGGTAATAAATAAAGTACCTGCTTACCTTCATTGAGGCATTGTTCCATGAGCTCTACAAAAACCTGAGTTTTGCCACTGCCTGTAACTCCGTGTAGTAAGACGGTGTTTTTGCTTTGAAATTGTTGGTTAATTTCTTCAAAAGCCTGTTTCTGAGATGCTGACAGCGCATAGTTTCCTATACTTTGTACCCTCTTTGTATCTATTCTTGAAATTTCCTTTTCGTAAAATTCAAAAACAGCTTTTTCCTGCAATTTTTTGAGTACAGAACTGTCAACAGATGCCTTTTCGCAAAGTTCTTTTCTGCTTATTTCCGGCTTTTCTCTGAGGAGTTGAATGGCGGCCAGTAGCAGTTCCATTTGCCGGTTTGCTTTTCCGATAATTTCAAATGCCTTCTTAATGCTTTCGGAATCTTCCAGGCTATAGGGCGCTGAAAATCTGACCATTCCAATTTTCTTGGGTTTATATCGCTCCTCAAGCTCTTCGCTCAACAGTATGATGCCTTTTTCGATAAGCGGTTTTATCAATTGCTGCACAGACTTCTGATTCAGCAGTTTCTGCAGTTCTTCCAGACTTAGCTCCCGGTATTTGAACATCAGCTCAAGAATATGAATCTCTTTTTTACTTAGATTTTCCGATGCTGCTTCCAGGTTTTCCTCTGGAAAATCAGAATTAACCACTAGTTTGGTTTCACCACTCAATTTTAGTCCCGCAGGCAGGGCAGCCTGCATCAGCTCCCCTAAATGACAGCAGTAATATTCGGCAATCCAATCCCAAAGCTTAAATTGTTGCTCAGCGATGATTGCCTCCTCATCCAATACAGATAAGATAGGTTTTGTTTTAATTTCTTTATCGTCCTGATGTACGCGTCTTATTATTCCCGAGTAAAGTCCCAGGCTTGCAAGATGTACTTCGACCCTGATACCTGCTTTTACCTGAGGAATAAGATGTAAGGGTACACTATAGGTATATAGCTTTTCCAGAGGTAATGGTAAAATTACATCTACATAGGTTCTTTTTCTGCCTTGGGGTGCTTCGCCGTCTTCTAAAAGACTCAGTAAACTTTCCATCTTGATTTGAATTCATGGCTAAAATACTGCATGTTTTTCGAATTTGCAAACAGATGTTGATTGTAATCAAAAAAATTAAACTAATTAGTTGTAAAATCAAAATAGTTACAAAAAATTAAATTGTAAATTAACTTTCTTAGTTGCAGCGTTTTATCTTTGCATCAAATATTGCTTATGGAACAGGTTTTTGAAAGATTCTGGAATAAAAGCTTCTGTCAGGGGCTGATAGAGTGGACGGATACGAATTCATTTTATGACATTAGTTCAAAACCACTTTGGGAAAGGAATACTGACAGTAAAATAGTTTTCGAGGATCAGAAATTGGCAGACTTGATATTTTCCGGAATAAAAGAAAAACTTCCGCAGGAAAATGCATACGGAAGGCTTATGGGGGTAGATGATTATTTGAGAATATTTCGATTTGATAAGGGCCTGCAAAATTTTAGCCCCGAAAAATATTCCCGAAGTAGAAAAGAAGAAATTTGTTACAGCTTGTTAATACTTTTAAACGGAAAATCAGATTTGACAAAACAGAATAAGTTAAACATAAGTGCAGAAGCAGGAAAAGCAATATTGTTATCAACACCTATTTCCATTCAACTCAAAAACAGCACTAATTTTTACCTTTTGATGGCCGATATTACTTATCGCAAATAAATTATTGTTCTTTGTATTTTTTCTTTGCCCTTGCACTCACATAAAGATAAAGACTTTCGAGCTGTTCCGGGCTAAGTTTTTCGGCAGTAAAAAGTGGCATTGCTGAATGATGACCCATACGGGGTGGAAGCCCTTCTCTTGTGAGATAGTACATCGAAAAGATATAATTTTCGGAACGGGTTGCTTTTTCCATAGCCTTGAAAGTCAATAGTTCATTTTCAAGACTAAAAAAAGAATAGCGTTTGTTGAGATGACAATGCAGACAAGACTGTTCATAAATTACTTTGCCATCTTTCAATCTTTTGCTATCCTTGTAAGCATCCTCTTTTGGTGCCGCAAAGCGGGGGATTTTCAAAAAAGTTGCAGGCATTGCCTGTACATATTTCGATTGAATAAAGCTTAGTGCAGATGCCTTGGCATTTTCAGACTGCAGGGCTTTTTTTATTTGTTCTTTATCTACAGTACTCAATTTTAAATCCGAAACTTTGAATTGCAGGGTCCAAAAATAGGAGAGGATTGATTCCAATTCCCATTCTTCTAGCTCTCGGCTTTGGGCAAAATTTTTATTACAGAATTTTATTGCTGCACGTATGTCGCCTGAAGCTTTTTGAATTTCAGGGTCTTTTTCGAATTGTTTTCTGTAATCACCATTGAAGAAATTATTTCTATTTACTATTCCATAAAATGTGGATGCCTGAAGATAGGGAATGCCTGTTTTTGCTGCATAATCTAAACGATCGGCCGCACTTATTTTAGAAGGGTCTTCAAATTCTTTAACGGTATTATGACAAGTTGTGCAAACATAGAATTTGCTCAATTTTGCTGTTTTTTTGCCATTTTTAGAACTGTAGCCTTTGTGTACAAATTCAGAACCCCTCTCTGCAGAGGATTCTGCTATTGATTTTGCCCTTGGTGCACCGCTCATTCCCAATTTTTCTAAGACATCCCAGAGGGGAGTTTCGTCGCCAAAATCAGTGATGATTTTACTCGATTCAGGGAATGACATAGCGCCAAAACCAATAACTATGGATAGTGCTGCCATAAGCAGCAAGATGCTCCTTTTTTTCATAGTATCTTGAGTTTTGGGTTAGTTTTCAGGAACAGATTTCTTAACCTTCACCAAACGGCTAATAGTAAATCCGAGACGAAATTCGCCTTTCAACCAATCGGATGTAGTGTCCGAGATATAGTCTGTACCAACAATGCCTTTTGAATTGGTAAAATTAACCTGGAAGCTGTGTCCGGCTGTTTCAAATTCAAAACCTACACCAATAGGTATTTCATATTTTCTGTTCTTGCCCCAATAAGTATTTGAAAAAGGAAGATTTGCATCTAGCATGAGCGCCATACCCTTTGTAAGCTTGATTCTTGCACCGGCGTTTGCCGTAAATAGTGCATTTTTTTCGCCATTCTTAACTATGTTTCTCCAAATAAGCATAGGAGAGAGCTGCAGTGAAAAACGCTCATTGAATTTACGGGCTAAGTGTAACTCCAGCGCATATCTCCAGCGGTTGGCGAAAAAACCTTTACAAGTCTCGCAGGTTGTCAAACTCGCAAGTACAGGGTTGTAAGGATCAAAATCGGTTTTTTTCATTGTGGCCCAACTTGCTGTACCCACTATTGCCAGACTGAATGGAATGCTGTTGTCGGTGGTTTGGGTAAGCGGACGGTATTTTACCAGGCCATGCATGAGTTGACGCATATCGGATCCACCCTTTGTGCGGCTAATTCCAGCAGTCAAATTATCTTTAATTCCGTATTCAAAACCAACCATAACATCCGCCGCTTCTTCCAAACCGAGTAAGTTTCCCCAGCTGTTTTCAGGTTTCCAGTCGCGCATGAAATCGCCAAAACGATGGGTAATTCTGATATCCAGATAGCCCTCTTTGACCGTTTCTGTCGATTGACTATTGATGATTCTTGTGGAAGTAAAGGTGTGATAAACCTTTTCAGATTGAGCCGAAAGGTTTAGTGCAATGCAAGAGAGCACCGCAATAAGTAATTTTATAGTTTTCATCTTTTTTATAGGGGTTGATTTTTCTTATTCAGGAAAGTTTGCCTCTTTCCAACAGGTTAAAATTTTGATTTCATCTTCCGTTAGTTGTGGCATCCCAATTGGAGGCATTGTTTTAAGATCCAATGATCTTGTTGCTATTCTATTACTGTTTCCAAATACTTGCGTATAATTGTTAAGATTTGGACTTTGTGAATTCAAATGACAACCTGCAACAGAACATTTTGCATCGATGATGGCTTTTACTGTATCGTTGTATGTAGCTGTTATCGAATCACAAAAGTTTGGTTCTTCTGGAAG
>CANETR010000114.1 GCA_947441325.1 Saprospiraceae bacterium | reverse complement strand
TGTTTCTCTCTATACAGGTGTAAGTTGTGACGATGATGTTTTTCTAGGACCAAGCATGGTTTTTACTAATGTTATCAACCCGAGAAGTGCCGTAAAACGACATGACCAATATCTGAAAACACATGTAGGAAAAGGTGCTACGATTGGCGCCAATGCAACGATTGTCTGCGGACATGACATTGGTCCTTTTGCCTTTATCGGCGCAGGCGCAGTTGTAACAAAAGATGTACCTGCATATGCGCTAATAGTGGGAAACCCGGCAAAGCAAATTGGCTGGATGAGCGAATACGGTCATCGTTTGGAATTTGATGCAGATGGGCATGCAACTTGCCCGGAATCTGGGCAGAATTATCAATTAAAAGAAAATAAAGTTCAAAGATTGTGAATGCTGTTTCATTCTAACTTTAAATTGAGCAACTATTACATTTTTCAGAGTAAACTGTCTATTTCATCTAGAGAAACAAATATGTACTCACACATTTTTAAGTCTGCATGAATGCCAATATTATCTATTCTTTGCAATTTAACAAATTCATTACTCGCAGTATAATGAATCCGCAAAATACCATAACCCCAATCTTTCAAGATTTTTTCAATTTCATTTTGCCTGGATAATCTCATAAAATTACCTTCATCATACACTGGCAAAATTTCTATCTGAATGATCGGATTATCTCTCAAAATTGTATTCTCAAGACCCTTTAGTACCTCTAATTCTGCACCTTCCACATCTATCTTAATGATAGAAATAGTTGGTAACTTTATATTTGGTTCATTCAGGTTATAACATCCAATAAATCTTTTTTTGCTGATAGTATTTTTATCTCTAAAATTATCTATCATCGATGCGCCAGAATCTGAATCGTCATTTGAATATAAAGACAACTCATAAAAGTTATTTTCATTTGAAACACCAACAGGATAAATACTTACATTTTCAATTTTGTTGATGTCAATTAACTTATTTACATAATGTACACAGGTTGCATTAGGCTCAAAACCAATATATTCAATTTTTGGATTAACTGATTTCAATTTCATCAAAGTCTGGCCAATATTAACTCCAATATCTAAATAGGCTCCATTTTTTTTCTTAAGCAGATTCTCCAGCATAGTAATCATCCAAGGTTCGGAAATAACCTGATTACTTAAACCTATTCCACCTAAAATTGGTATTTTAAAAATTGAGTTATTTACCTTTGTCTTGATGTTAAAATTAAGGTACTTAATCAAATTCAATTTATTCAATACTCTCACTATTAGACTCATATCCAAATATCATTTAATTTTATTTTGAAATTCATACAAACATCTCCTCCAACCTATTCCCTCTCGATCCTTTTACGTAAATATAGTACTTTTCTCCGTTTGCTATCATATTTTGTAAACAAATTTCTGATTCTTTTCTGTCATTGAAATGCTGCAGATTTTCAACTTGGGGTAAACTTACTTTTGTAAATTCATTCCCGATGATGATTACTTTTTCGAATCGGGTATAGTCTATCTGTTTATCCAAAAGGTACTGATGTTCTTCATCGCTGTATTCGCCGAGTTCGAGCATTTCTCCAAGAATAAGCAATTTTGGCATTTCGGGACTTTGCTGCGCAGCGCGAATGAAGACTTCCATACTGCTGGGATTGGCATTGTAACAGTCGAGCAGCAGGGTATTGCCCTTCCATTCGAGCATTTGAGAACGTAATGCCGCAGGTCGGTAGGCAGAAATTGCAGCAGCAATATCGTGAATGTCAATACCAAACTGATGCCCTATCTGGGCAGCAGCCAATACAGCATCTCGCCAAAAATCGCCAAAGAGGGCAGTTTTTACAATAGCCGTCTCATCATTAATAAAAAGGTCGAGTTCCAAAAGCGGAGAACCTGTTATTTCAGCTCTTACAGAACTGTTGTCATCGCCATATAAAATGCGTTGTTCAACAGCTTTCGATGTTTCGCAAAGAATATTATCTCTGCCGTTTACAAAAACAAGGCCTCCATTTTCTTCGAAATAATCGTACAATTCTTTATTGGCTTTGATGACATTTTCGAATGAACCGTATTCGCCCAGATGATCTTTGCCGCAATTGGTCACCAAACCATAGGTTGGCTGAACCAAGCGACATAGAAAGGCAGTTTCATCCAAATGATTTGCCCCGACTTCCAATACAGCCAACTCGAAATGTTTGCCAATTTGCAATAAGGAAAGGGGAACACCCAAATGATTATTCAAATTTCCCGGAGTGGAAAAACAAACATATTTAGTTGAAAGTACGGCCTGCACTAGTTCTTTTGTGGTCGTTTTCCCATTCGATCCCGCTATGGCAATTACAGGAATTTCCAACTTTTCTCGATGATATCGCCCCAGTTGCTGCAGTGCAAATTCACAATCATCAACAAATACCCAGCGCTGATCACCCTTGTGCTGTTCAAGAAGTAAAGCATCATTTACAACAACTGCGGCCGCACCAGCCTCGAGTGCTGCTTCTGCGAATTGACAGCCACGGTGGACACCTCTTTCATCCTTGCGCCCCACAGCAAAAAAAATACTGTCTTTGATAAGCTTTCTGTTATCTATGCTAATATGTGGGTATCTTATATAGAGTTGGTATAATGATTCTATCTGCATTTTTCTTTATTTGTTGCCAAATTACAAAAAATGCAAATTTGATTCAGCTGAGTATTACTAATTTTATCAATAAGTATAAAAATTTATAATCTTTGAAAGAAATATGACCCTTTTGCCATACATCAATGCTAAAAAAATGTAAATTTGCGCTAATAAGTTTGACAATTGTCCAAAACCAACTATTATGACTTACGAGCTAAAAGAAATCGGCCAGTTTAAATATATCGAAGAAGGCGAGGGCGAAATACTCCTACTTCTGCACGGTCTTTTTGGTGCCTTGAGTAATTTTGATGACATCATTACCCATTTCAAACCAAACTACAAAGTTGTAGTCCCAGTATTGCCTATATATGAGGCACCTATCAGAGAAATTTCTGTTGATTTTCTGATGCGTTATACTATTGATTTTCTGAAAGAGAAATCTTACGAAGGACAAAAAATGCATGTCCTTGGCAACTCTTTGGGCGGGCACGTAGCCCTGTTCCTAACGCTAGGACATCCCGAAATTGTTAAATCGCTTACGCTTACCGGCAGTTCTGGTCTATTTGAAAATACATTGGGCGATACCTTCCCCAAAAGACAAAACTACCAGTTTATACAAACCAAGACCGAGTACACATTTTACGATCCGGCAGTTGCGACAAAGGACCTGGTCGATATGCTTTTCGAAATTGTGAACAACAATGAAAAAGCAATGCGTGTTGTAGCTGTTGCCCGCTCTGCTATCAGAGATAATGTAGAGAACAAATTGCACAATATTTTGTGCCCAACACTGCTCATCTGGGGAAAACAAGACCGTATAACTCCTCCATTTGTTGGGGAAGATTTCCACAAGGGTATCAAAAATTCTCAACTCAATTACATTAACCGTTGCGGTCACGCACCCATGATGGAAAGGCCCGAAGAATTCAACATCATTCTGGATAAATTCCTGAAAAATGTAAAAACATATTGGTAAAAATTTGAAAACCCCTGATTCCTCAGGGGTTTTGTTTTTAATCTTCCGCTACTACAAATTGATAACCTACTCCCCTGACCGAATGAATATAAACAGGATTCCGGGGATCTTCTTCGAAGTATTTTCTAAAATTCAAGATAAAATTATCTATGGTGCGAGTACTTGGATACACATCATAACCCCAAACTGACTGTAAGATCTGTTGGCGTGAAACGACTTCGCCCTTTCGTTCAATCAGGAGTTTCAGCAACATGGCTTCTTTTTTTGTCAATTTTACAATGCCAGTTTTACATCTTGCATCGAGCGTTCTAAAATTCACATAATTACCCCCAAAGCTATATTCTTCGATTGATGCTGAGCTGTTTTTTGTACTTCTTTTTAATAAATTTTGAATGCGTAGCAGGAGTTCTTCCAATTGAAAAGGCTTAGATATATAGTCATCTGCGCCCTTTTTCAAACCAAAAATTCTGTCCTGACCGCTGTCTTTTGCAGTAATAAATATTATTGGGATGTCGGTATCCTGCAGTCTTATCTGTTCACAGAGCTGTAAACCGTCAATATCTGGCAGCATGATATCCAACAAAATCAAATCGAAATGTTGATCATTGAAGGTTTTTAGCACTTCACGCCCCCGGTTGAGACCTACCACATCGTAGCCCTCTAGTTCGAGGTTTAGTTTTAGCGTCTCTAAAATTGATTCTTCGTCTTCAACGAGTAAAATCCTACTCATTATTATTAGCAAATTTGTCGTTCTACAAATTAAAGTAATTCATCATAAATTACTTCATAATTCTTTATTCAAGGAAAAAAACAATTGTGCTGACTACTCTGGCTCTGCGAATATAGGGTTCCCGAGATTCTGAATCAGTTGAAACAGGCTCCTCATCAGTTTGATAATCACCTACAATAGAAATTTGTCCCTGAGAAGCAGTTTTTATCTTTCCTAATTTAGCTTTCGAATCATTGGCAAACTGTTCACCTGAGATACGAGCATTTTTGGTACTCTCTGCAATTAGTTTGGGTTTAATGGTATTGAGCTCGGGAAATGTATAGTGACTTCCTACATTGGAGGTCAAATCATCACTGATGAGGTCTAGTTCAATCTTCTCCAATTTGTCTTCTGTTGTTTTAACGTCTTTGCATTTTAGGACCAAAGTTTGACTTGCCGAGTAGCGATCTACCTTAGTTTTTACCTGTTTCCCATCTTGCCATTCAGTTTCGTAATATCTTTGTAAATCGTTGATATCGATATTTTCTTCACTTATATCTTTATTTTCGAAACCATTGTTTTTTAAGTAATTGAGAATAGCAATTTTCTTAGAATCTGCTTTTTTTATCACCTCTTTTAAATTATCGCCCGAAAAGGAAAAACTGATAGTTATCTCTGATGCAGTAGCTGTCATATCCATTTCGGCCAAGCCTTTTACAGTTACAATTCTGTCTTTATCGCTAAAGGTTTTAAGCCCTCTAAAGATAAAAAAACCAAGGATTGAAAGTCCAAGGAACAAGGATAGTCCCAAAATCAATGACCTTAATTGAAATTTATTTTCCATAGAATTTTATTTTTAAATATTTGAAAAAATAGGTCGGAAGATAAACGCTTAGTTTTTGTCTATTCATTGCTTAGAACAACTGTAAAAACCGTTCCTTTTGGTTGGTTGTCCTTCAGGCTTATTGTACCGCCATGTGCTTCTATAACTTTCTTAACAATATAAAGCCCTAAGCCAGTTCCTTTGGTTTTTCGGGTATGTTCGCTGCCGATTCTATAAAATTTGTTAAATATCTTTTCTCTTTCCGACTTAGGGATTCCGGAACCAAAATCGGCAATTTCAATAACTATTTGCTGCTTTTTTTTAGAAGCTTTAACATGTATAGATTCCCCATCTTCGGAATATTTGATAGCATTTTCAATAAGGTTTGAAAAAGCGGTGGACAACGTACTTCTATCTGCTTTGTTGAGGTATAAGCCTTCTTCCCTTTCAAAATTGATCTTACCTGAGTACTTAGGCCTGGCCCAACTTATTGTTTCTGTTAGCAATTCATTTAAGTCGAGCTCCTCAAAAACATATTCATATCCGCCCTCAACTCTTGCTGCTAAAAGCAGATCCTGTACCAGACGATGCAATCTGTCATTCTCCTTTAAGCCGTTTGTGCTCAATTTTTGAAGCTGTTCCTGATTAAGTTGTCTTTTTTGAATGGTTTCCAACACTAATTGAACCGATGCCAGTGGCGATTTTAATTCATGCGTTATTGATAATAAAAAATTCTGTTGTTGCATTGCCAAGGCTAATTCTTTCTGTCTGATGCGATAAATCCTCCAAAGGCCCAATAACAGTATAATCATAAACACCGCTCCTTCTCCAATTATCATCCAGCGTTGTCGTGAAAATCTGGCAAGCAGGGCTTTTTTTTCTGCTACAAGCTTTGTCCCATTTTCTACTTTACTGCTTTCGATAATCTCCAGTTTTTCTAACTGCGCTTGCAATACCTCTCTGTTTTTGGCATGCAACAAGTAAGACCACCAGAATCCGGCAGCCAGAATATAAATGACAATTAGTGTAAAAAGGATATTTCCGGATTTTTTCATGAATTAAAATTCCTAAAACCAAAAGAGGCCTTTTTCAAGCCTCTTCTTAAGTAAATTTTATTATGCTAAACGACCAAGATAAAAGAAATAAAATTCCAGGTTTATTGCTTTTAATAATTCTAGATAACTGTAAATGTAATTGCAAAAGTAGTTAGAGCGTTCAAGTATAGTAGTTGACATTAATCGAAAGCTATTTATAACTAAATATATAAGTTTGTACAATTTTATAATTCTTCCCTGTGGACTTATAAATTTTATTTTTGAAACAATTAAAAAGGATTCTCTTTGTACTGTTTAAGGCATCTATGTTAGCATTCATGGCTGTATATAGTTTGCCATTTTTTACATCCCCATTACTTGCTAAATAAGCTTTATTTACCGTGCCGTCTTTGTTTATCTCTACTGTAACATATGCAGGGACCCCAATAATATCATTATTCCAACTATCATCATTACAATTACAATTTTTTACGCATAATCCACGACCATCTCCAACCTCAGTCCCATCGCCATAACCACTACCTGCTGAAGTAC
>CANETR010000113.1 GCA_947441325.1 Saprospiraceae bacterium | reverse complement strand
TGTTTGTTCTTTTGTTTTGATAATGATTTAGATATCTACTTTGACTGCAAAGATAGTTTTTTCAAATGAAAAGTATGGCAAGCTTAGAAGAAACTTGACAGCCCGGATAATTTCAAGAGCAAAAAATTGTATTTGAATCTCTTTAACGTTCAATATTTTTTTGAAAGTAAATTATTCTTTCAGTCAGTTCAACACAGCAAAGTTGTCTCATGCCTTCAGCCTCGTAAGCGCAACCGTTATCAATGTTGAGAATAGGAAAAAGTTCAGGTTGATCGAAACGCTTTCTGATTTGCTGTTCTGTTTGAGGTGTATGTCCGTGCACTACGCTTCTTCCATTTAGCCATTGTTCCACTCCTGCTTGATCTGCCCATTTTCTGATCCAGAGCATGTTCTTTTTCAATTCAAAAGGATTGACATTGTTCACCAATTTAAAACCGGCATGAACAAAGAGCAACTGTTCTCTTTCGAACCAATAATCAAGGTTTTCAATGAAATCGAAATACTTTTTGGGGATATCAGAAAAAGATAGGGCGTTAAATTCCTGCATGACTTCATTGCCGCCATTGCGCAGCCAAATAGCAGCAAATTCATCGCTATGTGGGGCTTCGAGCATCATTTGTTCGTGGTTGCCACGCAGACAGTGTACTTGATAACCTTCAGCCTTTAGGAGCATAATTTTATCCAGTACCATCCGGCTATATGGACCTCGGTCTATAAAATCTCCCAGCAGATAAAGTTCGTCATTTTTGTTCAAGCCTATTTTATTAAGCATTTCATAGAAGGTGTACGAACAACCGTGGATATCTGAAATAGCGAAAATACGGGACAATTTGCTTCGAGGATTTAGTACCACTTTGGCAAGTGGCTGAGGTTAAATGATGGGGTTTGGTTTTATTATTTTCTGCTTTCGAAAGCCTTTTGTAAGGTTTGTAAGAAAACAGGTACCGGTTGAGCGCCAGAAACGGCATAACGGCCATCGATGACAAAAAATGGTACGCCGCTAACACCTATTTGCACTGCTTCGTAGCTATCGCGCTCCACTTCATCAGAAAATTGATTGCTTTCTAACATCGTTTTAATGGATGATGCTTCGAGGCCAATTTCTTTACCAAGATTTATGAGCATTTCATGGTTTGCAATATCCTTTCCTTCTATAAAATAGGCTTTGAAGAGGCTTTCCTCGGCAGCATCGCCAAGATTTTTGCTTTTAGCAAGTTGGATAAGACGATGAGCATCGTAGGAATTTGCGACGATTGCTTTGTCAAAATTATAATTCAAACCAGCAGAAAAAGCCATTTTTACAACATTATCGTGCATGGATTTTGATTGTTCTACACTGATTCCTTTTCTACTGGCAAGATACTCATACACATTTTGTTTCGTCTGCTGTTTTGGAGTTTCAGGGTCGAGTTGATAACTTTTCCAGACGATTTCAATATCATCAGCATTCGAAAATGATTTCAGTGCTGATTCAAAATGTCTTTTGCCGATATAGCAAAAGGGACATACAATATCGGACCAAATTTCAACTTTCATTTTGTTGGTTTTTTGTACACTTTCTTTGTCATGCTGAGCCATCGCAGCTGTTGAAGTTAAAAATACTAAAAGCAAAACTTTAATCAGTCTGTTCATTGGAATGGCTGTTTGACTGCAAATATAGTATATGTCGGTAAAAAGGAATAATAAAACAAAAAAATCCTCCCATATATAAACGGAAGGATTTAGAAAATATTTTAAGGCATTATGCTTTTTCGGCCAATGCAGCTATTCGTACAGCCTCAGCTACTTTGAAAGCAACCATTTCGTTGAGTGCCGGAGGAATAATCATATCTCTGGTCGGAAAGGGCATACATTCGGCAATAGCATAGGCCGCTGCCAGTTTCATTTTAGGAGTGATGCGTTTAGCACGTGCATCGAGCGCACCGCGGAAAATGCCCGGGAAACCCAGTACATTATTAACTTGGTTAGGAAGATCGCTACGTCCGGTACCTACAATTGCTGCCCCTCCTTTGTAGGCCTCTTCCGGCATAATTTCGGGAGTAGGATTGGCGCAGGCAAAAATAATAGGGTCCTTGGCCATAGTTCTTACATGTTCGGCAGTCATCATCTCGCCTACACTCACGCCAATAAATACATCGGCGCCAACAAGTGCATCATAGACAGTGCCTGAGATATCGTTCGGATTGGTGTAAACTAAGGTAGCTATCTTGGAATCATTCATGTCATCTCTTTTTGAGGAGAGAATACCTTTGCTATCGCAGAGAATAATTTCTTTAACCGGTACGCAGGTACTATTGTCTTCGTTATCAACGCAACGGAGTAAGCGTGCAATGGCAACACCAGCAGCGCCGGCACCATTGATTACAACTTTTAGCTGACTGAGTTCTTTACCCAATACTTTTGCAGCATTGATCAATGCTGCAAGAACTACAATGGCAGTTCCATGCTGGTCATCGTGAAAAACAGGAATACCCAGATCCTGCAAGCGTTCTTCGATTTCAAAACTTCTTGGAGCAGCGATGTCTTCTAAGTTTACACCGCCAAAAACTGGAGCAATTCTGCGAATTGTTTCCACTATTTCATCGGTATCCTGAGTGTCGAGACAAATTGGGAAGGCATTTATATGGCCGAATTGACGAAACAACATTGCCTTGCCTTCCATTACGGGTATTGATGCCGCAGCACCGATATTGCCAAGACCAAGAACAGCAGAGCCATCGGATACGATTGCTACACAATTACTTTTGATAGTATATTCCCAAACTTTTTCGGGATCTTTTGCTATTTCGAGACAGGGCGCAGCAACACCGGGGGAATAGACCAAAGATAAGTGCTCGGAAGTACGAACATCCATTTTGTTTCTGATGCTGATTTTTCCTTTGAGCAGTCTGTGCAACTGCAAGGATTCTGATGAGTAATCCATTGTGTGTATCTTATGATGTAAAGCTTCAATCGGTAATTCAGTCCGCAAAAAATCAAAAACCGTTAAAACTTTGCATTGGTTAAAAAATAGAATGTTTCAATGAGTATAATGAGCGCTAAATTAGATTAAAAAACTTTTAATAAGTGAAATTTAGTTTGTTTTTTTAGCATTCGGTCAATCCGCAATCATCATTTATAGTTTCGAAAGCCAGGGTACTATGCTCTATCCCAAATTTCTTCAGTGCTGATTCCAATTCTTTTTTCAAGGGAAGCAAGGCCTCTATACTTGTTTTTTCGTCGTATATAACAACATGGGCGGTTAAAATGTTGAACTCGCCGTCCAATGACCAGATGTGTACGTCGTGCACATCGACAACCAGATGATGTGATTCTAGGGCCTGAATTACCTTCTCAATCTTAATTCCAGACGGAATGGCCTGTAAAAATATTTTTAGAGAAAACCTGAGATTTTTGTAAACATTGAAAAGGATGAATGTGGCAATTGCCAGCGATAGCAAGGGGTCTAAAAAATGCCATCCAAATAGCCAAATGCCCAAACTGCCGATTAAAACGGCAACCCAGCCCATTACATCTTCAATGTGATGCAGCATAATAGCTTTGGTATTAATGGAATTGGAGCCTCGAAGTCTTAGAAGTACTGCGCCATTTACAATTACACCCAAACAAGCCAGCAGCAACATGCCCAGACCATGCGCCTCCTGAGGTGCCTGTAAACGCTGAACAGCAGCTATGATGATAAAAATGGAACCAATTACCAGTACAAAAGAGGTAATAATTGCACCTAGTACTGAAAATCTTTTGTAGCCGTAGGAAAAGTTTTTATCCCTGCCTCTTTCAGATAGCTGTTGTAAACCCCAGGCAAAGGCTATGCTCAGGCTGTCGCCAAAATCGTGCAGGGCATCCGATAAGATTGCCACGCTGTTTGTCCACAAACCACCTGCTATCTCTATGAACATAAAGGCCAGATTCAGGAAGAAGGCTATTCCCAAATTTTTAATGTCCCCATGATGATGATGCCCGTGGTGGTGGTGCTCATGATGTGGATGAAGGTGTTCGTGATGATTGTGTTGGCTCATTGTTAGATTTTCAGATTTTCAGATCTCGGATTATCAGCTGTATCAAGTAGCAAGTAGCAGGTATCAAGACTTTAGACTATTAGACGCTAGACTCAAGACAATTAACTGTAAAAACGATTAACGATTAACGATTAACGATTAACGATTAACGATTAACGATTAACGATTAACGATTAACGATTAACGAACAGTAAAAACATTTTCAAATTATCAAATTTTCAAATTTTTTCATCTTCGTTTCTTTCCGCTTTCAATTAATTCTTCGATTGCGTTCAATTCGCTCTTTGGCTTCGATCAATAATTGATGTAATTTCGCTTCCAACTCCTCTTTTGCGGGCATAACGGTCCAATACTCCGCCACCATGATTCCATCCTTGTGTACATCCATCAATTCTACCTGTTCTCTATTACTTTCAGCGCAAAGTATGAGTCCTATTGGAGGATTTTCATCTTCCTGCTTTTCATATTTGTTGAGCCATTTCAAATACAACTCCATCTGTCCTTTGTGTGCAGCCTGAAATTTTCCGAGCTTTAACTCTATGGCCACCAAACGCTTTAATTTCCTGTTATAAAACAAGAGATCAAGATAAAAATCTTCGCCATCTATGATCATTCTCTTCTGGCGTTCCATAAAGGCAAAACCTTTACCTAATTCCAAAATAAAAGTCTCCAGTTCCTGCAAAATAGCGCGCTCCAAATCTTGCTCAAGATAGGTATTTTTCAAATTCAAAAAATCCAGCATATAGGGATCCTTGAAAGTATTCATAAGCTCCGGCTGTAGTGCTACAAGTTTGGTATTGGCTATTTCATTTCTTTCAAAAGATTTTCTTTCAATTTGATTTCTCAACTCACGTTTACCCCAGTTTTGTTCCAGAGCATTTTGAGCATAATACAATTTAGACTCTATTGATTTTAAAGGAATTAAAATTAAAAAATGTGACCAGGATAATTGTCGTGCCAGTGGCACGACAATTTCAAAATCAGAAAATTCAATTGCAAATTGAATCATTCTTCTCAAATTTTTTTCACTGAAATTTCTGCCGTATTTTAATTCCAATTGTGTCGACACAGTCAGCACAATCTGCTGACCGTATTCTGCACGTTCATTTTTCAATATTTCATCATTGATGCGTTTGCCAATATGCCAGAAAAGCAAGGTCAGCGAACTGTTTGCAGCACGTACTAATTGTTTTTTACTATCTTCTATCAGCGCAGCGATATCCTGTACCAATAGGAAATTATCTTCTTTGTTTATTTCTTTCATGTTTTGTGCCTTAATTATTCTTCCCTGGTTGCAGAAGGTAGAAATGTATCAGGTATCAGGACTTTTTTAGACTACAGACTATGAGACAATAGACGCTAGAGTTTAAATTTTAGATTTGTATCAAGAACCGATTTCGTCCCTCAGACGAGAGAGCTCTTTAAACGGAGTTCCGCGAAGCGCATCAAGTAGCAGGGCTTTTTTTTAGACTCTAGACCCTTAGATGTTAGACACCAGAAAATTAACGAAAAACAATTAACAAATATCCATTAGACTTTCAGACCTTAGACTCTAGCCAATTAACTGTAAAACGATTAACGATTAACGAACAGTAAAAACATTTTCAAATTTTCAATCCGATAGCTATCGGATCAGCAAATTTTCAAATTATTCTTATCTTCCAACATGAACCAACAATATCGATATATCACTTGGAGAAACACCACTGATACGGCTTGCCTGTCCGATAGTAGCCGGTTTTATTCTGTTTAGTTTTTCTCTGGCTTCTAAGGATAATCCCTGAATCTGCGCATAGTCGAAACTATCGAGTAATCTTACCGATTCGAGTCTTTTCATTTTATCGGCCATTTCCTGTTCTTTCTCGATATAACCCGCATATTTGGCATTAATCTCCGCGTATTCAACAAATTCGGGGTCGTATTGTGCTATGAAATCTCTTAGTTTGGGCAGTACGGCTGCCAATCCAGTGATACTCACATCGGGGCGCAGCAGCACTTTGATGAGTTTCATTTTTTGAGGCATTGGGGTCGAACCCAATGAAACAAGATATTGTTCAACTTCGGAAGGATCTACGCTATAGTTCTCGAAAAACTGTCTGATCTCGGCATCGGCTTTTTTCTTGGCTTCTACCCGCTGCATTCTTTCCTCCACATTGATTCCGATTGCAGCTGCCAAGGGACTTAGTCTGATGTCGGCATTGTCTTGTCTCAATAGTATTCTGTACTCGGCTCTGGAGGTGAACATGCGGTAAGGCTCATTGGTTCCCTTGTTGATAAGGTCATCGATGAGTACACCAATGTAAGAATCGGAACGCTGCATTACAAAACCATCAAGTTCATTGATAGCCAGATGCGCATTGATACCTGCCATCATACCCTGACAGGCAGCCTCTTCATATCCGGTAGTACCATTTATCTGACCAGCAAAAAAGAGATTTCTGACCAAACGGGTTTCCAAGGTCATTTTCAACTGAGTGGGCGGAAAAAAGTCGTACTCGATAGCATAGCCGGGACGGAACATTCTGGCATTTTCGAAGCCGGGAATCATTTTCAGTGCTTTGAATTGAACATCCTCGGGTAGGGAAGAGGAGAAACCGTTTAAATAGACTTCGCATGTATTCCACCCTTCGGGTTCTACAAAAAGCTGGTGACGGTCCTTATCGGAAAAACGGTTGATTTTGTCTTCGATGGAGGGACAGTATCTTGGGCCAAGGCCCTGTATCCGCCCGGTAAACATCGGCGATTTGTCGAAACCAGTTTTTAG
>CANETR010000112.1 GCA_947441325.1 Saprospiraceae bacterium | reverse complement strand
TTTATCGGCCCACATATCGGGAAGGGTTGAAATAAAAGAGTTGTCTATTATGTACCAGATCTCGCGGTCATTCTGCCTTTTAGTACCCAAAACCTTGAAAATGGAAGCACCGCTCTCTCCTACCGTAAAACTGCCGAATTCTGAAAAAAGAATGGGTTCCATGACATTTTTCTCATCGCAGTAGCTTTTGAGCTGACTCACGATTTCATCGACCATGTATTGATAATCGTACTTAAACTCGAGTGAACCCTGAATGGGCAAACCTCCACCGATGTTGAGCATTTCCAAATCGGGACAAAGCTGTTTCATCTGTGCGTATAACTTAATATACTTGTGTAACTCCGACCAGTAATAAGTCGTATCGCGAATACCCGTATAGATAAAGAAGTGCAGCATCTTCAATTTAATCTTGGGATGCTTGTGTATGCGGTAGCGATAAAAATCGAGCATTTCGGTTCTTCTGATGCCAAAACGCGAGGTATAGAGGTCGAAGGTTGGTTCCTCTTCGGTAGCAATTCGCATACCTACATTTATAATAGGCGCATCGAAGGTTTCGTACACCCTCAACTCGCTTTTACAATCCAGAATTGGAATAACATTGGTCAGTCCGGCATGAATCATACGCTGTATGCCTGCAAAATAATCGGGTGTTTTGTAACCGTTGCAGAGAATATAGGTATCTTTATTTACCAGGCCTTTTTCATACAGATTTAACACAATATCTGTATCGAATGAGGAAGAAAGCTCAACTTGAGCATCGTGCTTGAGGGCTTCTTCCAAAACATGTGCAAAATGGGCACTTTTAGTACAATAAGAAAAAACGTAGGGCTGACGATATTCACACTTCTCCATCGAAGTATTAAAAAGATCCCTTGCCTTTTCTATCTGCTCCCCGATTTTGGGAATATAGGTCAGTTTTAGCGGCGTGCCGAATTGCTGAACCAGGTCTTTAATAGGAATATTGTTAAACCATAGGTGGTTTTCTTCGACCTTGAAACCAGCTTGCGGGAAGTGGTAGGTCTGATGAATTAGGTCGGTGTACTTGTTATTCAACGCTCATAAAGGGGTTAAAAAAATGAAACCAAAGGCCGCTTATTTATAACAACCTGATTAACAATCTTATAACAGAAAATTAAGGTCTTGTCTGTCTTAGAAGAACAAAAATAAAAACTTTGAGTTTAGAATGGGTCCTATTTGTGATAAATTTTAGTTAAACTTAATAAAAATTTTAGATTAAGTCCTAGTCGTTGATTGTAAAATCTAATGCATGTACCTGCTAAAAAACAATAAATTTCTTGTCTTTCATTTAATACTCAATTCACATCATCATAACAGTAAAACTTCAATTTTGCGCCATTATTACACTTCTATCAAAAATCATTGAGATGAAAAAAATGTCGCTGATTACTGCTTTACTGCTTTTACTTTTTGTAACGGGTAATGCACAAATTTCTTTAAACAGAATTTCTACCTACAATACCGGTTTATTCGAAGTCGGTGCAGCAGAAATTGTTGCTTATGACAAAATTAACAAAAAACTTTTTTATGTTAATGGCAACAGCACATCTATTGATGTCATCAGCATTACAAATCCAAATACCCCACTTTTTCAAAGTAGCATTTCATTACTGGCTTACGGAAATGGCGTAAACAGCATTGCAGTTTTCGATACTTTATTGGTTGCTGCTGTTGAAGGCGCAACGCCGCAGGATAGCGGTAAAGTTGTTATTTTCAATACAAATGGTGTATTCTTGAAACAATTGACAGTTGGCGCACTGCCCGATATGGTAACTTTTACACATGATGGTCAAAAAATTCTAACTGCAAACGAGGGCGAACCTGACGCCACAAATCCTGAAGGATCGGTTTCTATTATCAACTTAAGCGGCGGTATTGCAACATTAAACCAATCTTCGGTTACTCATGTAGGATTTACATCTTTCAATGGTACTGTGATTCCTGGTCTTCGTATCGAAAGTGGCGTAACAGTAGCTGAAGACATCGAACCTGAATATATCAGCATTAGCGCAAACAATCAAACAGCTTATGTTTCTCTACAGGAAAACAATGCTGTTGCAGTTATCAATTTAAGCAATAATACAGTAACTGCTATTTATCCGCTTGGATATAAAAATCATAACATGCAAGGTATGGGTCTTGACCCAAGCGACCGTGACAACAGCATTAAAATCGAAACGCATCCAGTTTTGGGTATGTATATGCCCGATGCAATTGCTTCTTATACTGTAGGTGGAAATACCTATTTTGTGACTGCAAATGAAGGTGATGACAGAGGCGAAAATGTTCGCGTCAAGACTGTTTCTTTAGATCCTACACTTTTCCCTAATGCTACATTTCTAAAGCAGGATTCTGTTTTAGGACGCCTTAATATTTCGAGCAGAGATGGCGACTTTGACAATGATGGAGATTATGACAGCTTATTCACCTACGGTGCACGTTCATTCACTATCTGGAACGCTTCGAATGGTAGCAGAGTGTATGACAGTGGCGATGATATCGAACAAACTGTAGCTACCCAACTTCCTGCTTATTTCGGATCGGACAATGTAGACAACAACAGCTTTGATAGCAGAAGCGATAACAAGGGTCCTGAACCTGAAGCAGTAGAAATTGCCAACATCGGTTCTTCCTTCTATGCATTTATTGGTTTGGAGAGAATTGGCGGTATTATGGTTTATAACGTTACAAATCCAGCCAGCCCTCAATTTATCGAATATGTAAACAACAGAAATTTCTCTGCTGTAGCAACCGATTCAGCTGCTGGCGACCTTGGCGTAGAGGATATTCTCTATATCAAAAACACAGACAGCCCCGATGGCAAACACTATGTGGTTACTGCCAATGAGATAAGCGGTACAGTTTCTATTTTCGAAATTAACGGTTTGCCAAGCAGCAACAACAATGTGGAAGATCACCTGATTTTTGCGCAAATCAATCCAAATCCTGTACAAGACATGTTGAATATAGATATTCGCGAATTCAGCAAAGCAGATGCAGATGCAAGCTTCCGCGTATTTGACATGCAAGGACGTTTGTTGCTCGAAAGCAAAGAAAACATTAGTAAAAACTCAAAAATTAGCCTCAACGCTTCAACATTGACAAAGGGAGTTTATACCCTAATCATCAGCATTGATGGCAAAAACCAAGCAATCCCTTTTGTAAAGTAGTTTATATTTGAAAGTGCTTTTTGTAAGATCCTCGGTTTTTCCGGGGATTTTTTTTTATACTTTTGCTTAAATTTTATAATTTCTTTGAATAGCTGTTAATTTGCAGCTTAATTAAATGTAAAAAGGTCAATGAACATCGAACTGATTTTAAAGGAAAATGTGGTAAAAGCAATTGCTGCACTATACAATACCCATGTTACTGCTGATAGTGTACAAATAAACGCTACGCCCAAAAACTTCGAAGGCAACTACTCTGTAGTGGTTTTTCCTTACTTGAAACTATCTGGTAAAGGCCCCGAGGATACAGGCAGTGAAATTGGTGCCTTTTTGAAAGAACATTGTACCGAAGTGGTCGATTTCAACGTAGTAAAGGGCTTTTGCAACCTGCACATCTCCGATGTTTTTTGGCGAAATTACCTGAAAGCGGTATTGGATAATCCAAATTTTGGTCAGGCTGCTCCAAATGGACAGACTGTGGCAGTTGAATATGCTTCTCCGAATACAAATAAGCCCTTGCATCTTGGACATATCAGAAATGTACTTTTAGGATACTCCACCTCCGAAATTTTGAAAGCTGCAGGTTTCAATGTTAAAAAGGTGCAAATTGTAAACGATCGTGGCATTCATATTTGCAAAAGCATGCTGGCCTGGCAAAAATGGGGCGAGGGTAAAACGCCTGAGTCATCGGGCATAAAAGGCGACCACCTGGTTGGCAACTATTATGTCATGTTCGAAACTAAGTTCCAAGAAGAATACAAGGCCTGGCAAAAAACCGAAGCTGCTGCAGCTGTGCTAAACGAATGGCTATCGAAGGAGAAAGAAGTTGGCAAAGCCAAAAAGGAATTAGAGAAAAAACAAAAGGAAGATCCCGGCTTTGTCATCGACGATGCTGCCATTGCCGCTTATTTCTTCAAAGAAAATTATAAAAATACTTATTTCAATTCAGGTTCGACCTTAGGCGCTGAAGCCCGCGAAATGCTGCAAAAATGGGAAGCTGGCGATGCCGAAACAGTTTCTCTTTGGAAAACCATGAACAGCTGGGTTTATGTCGGTTTTGATGAAACCTATAAAAGTTTGGGCGTTGATTTCGACAAGCTCTATTACGAATCAGATACCTATCTGAGTGGCAAACAACTGGTAGAGGATAATCTTCATGCATCAGCTCCTATTTTCTTCAAAAAAGAGGATGGCTCGGTTTGGATTGACCTGAAAGATGTAAAACTGGACGAAAAAGTGGTTTTGCGCAGCGATGGAACCTCGATGTATATTACACAGGACATGGGCACTGCGCAGCTGCGTTACCAGGATTTCAACATGGATCGTATGATTTATGTCGTGGGTAATGAACAGGAATATCATTTCAAAGTGCTTTTCGAAATCCTGCATCGACTGGGGCATCCTTACGCAAAGAAATGTTATCACCTCTCCTACGGCATGGTGGAACTGCCCGAGGGCAAGATGAAATCGCGCGAGGGCACGGTGGTTGATGCCGATGACCTGGTAGATGAACTTATCAGCGATGTTAGAGCCGCCTCGGAGGAACGTGCTACGCTTGAGGGTCTTGCCAATGCTAACAAATTGAATATCTGGCGCAAGGTTGCCCTGGGTGCGCTGAAATTCTATATCCTGAAGGTAGAACCCAAAAAAGGCATGGTCTTCGACCCTAAACAGTCGATCGACCTGCAGGGACATACAGGCCCTTACATACAGAATGCTTATGTGCGCACACAGTCGGTACAGCGTGCCTTTGCGCAAAAACAGGTTAAAACGGAGGGCGTTGATTATTCCGCTTATCCGCTACATGATATCGAGCGTGAATTACTGCTACAGCTGCAGCAGTTTCCCGCTACGGTCCTCAAAGCTGCCGAGGATTACAATCCGGGCGATATCGCCAATTATCTCTATGAGCTGGGCAAATGCTTCCATCAGTTTTGGAACATCGTGAAAATTCTGGACGAAAACGATCTGCCTGCCTCTGCCTTCAGATTAGACCTGAGCAAGGCGGTGGCAAAGGTTTTGAGTACTGCGGGGGTATTGTTGGGCATGGAAATGCCGGAGAGGATGTAACGATTCGATGTGCGGATGATTTGATGACAAGATATGCGGATGAATTGATGACAGATATGCGGATGATTTGATGACTTGATCCCGTCTTGGACCGGGACAAGTTATGTGGATGATTTTTCTCGTTTTTAACAAGCCAAACCAACTTTAATTTTCTCCAATTAATACTGCTATTTCAGATTTTAATAATGGCAGATGATTAATAAGAATTGACCATATATTTTCATCAGAGATATTATCATATGCATGTATAACCTGATTTCTCAAACCTATAATAGATTTTGAGTTACTTATTTTTTCGATGAATGACTTGTCTCGCGAAATAATCCTATTTACAGCTTCCCCAATAATCTCAAGATTTCTTTCAACGGCTCTTTTTAGCATAATATTATTAGAGTAAGAGACAAAGTCTTTTTCAGATTCATTAAAGAAGCTGTCAATCTCTTCTATGCAAAGCTTTATGTCATGAATCCACTTTAGTATTCTTTCATCCATAAATTAGTTTTTTGGATTTATTTATAGCATTTATCAGAATTGGGTTTCTCAAAGTTTGTTCCTCGACTAAATCAACTTCTCGCTCAAATAAATTTTCTAAATTTTCTTTTAGATCCATGTAGTTGTCAAAATATTTTGACAAATCGAATGCTTTAAACTTTACCAGTAAATCTACGTCACTTTGTTCATTAAAGTTGCTGTTTAATGCAGAGCCAAAAAGATACATTTTATCTACATTGTAGCGAATACAAAGCTGCCTTAAATCGTCAATTTTTATGTCAAAAAATCCCATATTCTGCATTGTTGATAATATTTTATAAACTCCATCTCGTTTGTAGCTCGAGATAAATTCATTGCTAAATTATATAATTTATTTGAAATAAACAACGAGATAAATCTCTGTAGGCAGATAAAATCATAAATAACTAATTTTATTTACTCAAACTTTATCCCCCCAGCTCATCTCCCCTAGCAAAAAGCCAATTTAAATAAAATTCCCGCTGCCTTTGTAATTATATAATTGCAATACACTATATTTATGGCTGATATTTTTTAGCTGTGGGTATTGATTTTTAAATTAGTTTTGTAAAAAACTAAATAGGTTAATTTCGCAATTATTTAGGGGTAGCATTTGACCTTTTTACAAAAAACTATGTACAAAAAGGCTTAATAATGGTAGTTTTTTAATGGAAACCACAGAAAAAACGAAACCCACTAGTTTGAATTGCTTCAGGGACTAATAGGAATAAGATAACACAAAGATAAAGCAAAATTTTATAAAAGATAAAAAATCAATAAGAAAGAATTTGCAACTTACACAGGCTCAATTAGCAACACTTTTCGACCAAAGCAAGCAAAATATCAGCTTGCATTTCAAAAACTATTTCAAAAAATCAGTTTGAGTCTCTTACTTACTCAAACTTTGCCCCACAGCTCATCTCCCCTAGCCAAAAGCCAATTTAAATAAAATTCCTGCTGTCTTTGTTAATATATAATTGCAATACACTATATTTATGGCTGATATTTTTTAGCTGTGGGT